>JAJRVC010000647.1 GCA_024277475.1 Deltaproteobacteria bacterium | reverse complement strand
CCATGCCCTTTAATCCTAAATGCTTGGTGATCGCCGCCGTTAACGTCGTCTTTCCATGATCAATATGTCCTATCGTTCCTACGTTGACATGCGGCTTGGTCCGCTCAAACTTTGCCTTCGACATATTCCTGTCCTCCCCTTCAAATAATGCATAGGGCATCCGAATTGAAGATCTGCCTTATGATATTAATCGATTGTTAGTGTGATCAAGCCTTACCAGCGAAAATGGGCAAACGCTTTGTTGGCTTCCGCCATTTTGTGGGTGTCTTCTCTTTTTTTGGCAGAAGCTCCCCGGTTGTTGGCGGCATCCATGAGTTCCGCAGCAAGTTTTCTGGCCATGCCTTTTTCCGGTCGTTTACGGGCATAGCCGATAATCCATCGAATTCCTAGCGCAGTCCGCCGCGATGGACGTATTTCCGTAGGGACCTGATAGGTTGAACCGCCAACTCTTCTGGATTTTACTTCGATCAACGGGCGTACGTTATCCACTGCCTGTTCAAAAAGTTTGAGCGGAGATCCCTTTGTTTTTTGCTCCATTATGTCAAATGCACCGTAGAGAAGCGATTCGGCTGTACTCTTTTTGCCGTCGCGCATGACGGCATTGATGAATTTTGTGACCAATTTACTTTCATATTTGGAATCGGCCATTACCGGTCGCTCAGGTACTTCCCTTCTTCTTGGCATTTTATGTATCGGCTCCTCAATCGGAAAATTAGACGTAATTGTTTACAATAAAAGAATGATTATTTGGGCCTTTTGGCGCCGTATTTGGATCGACCCTGTTTACGGTCTTCAACCCCCAAAGTATCCAACGTTCCCCTGACGATATGATATCTTACACCCGGCAAATCTTTAACCCGTCCGCCCCTGACAAGAACCACCGAATGCTCTTGGAGATTGTGGCCGATACCGGGAATATAAGCGGTAACTTCCACTCCGGTAGTCAGCCGGACCCGTGCGACTTTCCGCAATGCTGAATTCGGTTTTTTGGGTGTAGATGTGTAAACCCTGGTGCATACCCCTCTTTTCTGGGGCGCTCCTTTGAGTGCCGGTGTGTTGGTTTTCTTTTTGATCTGCTTCCGGCCTTTTCTAACTAGCTGGTTGATTGTGGGCATATTTCCCTCATTTTTCCGGTTAATCTGGTACAAAGGTCACGTTGTAGCAAAATGTTGATATGTATCCATGTAACGCGCCAAAGTCAAGCATTTTATTCTAATTTTTAATGATTTTTTAAAGTCTCCGGTTAAGCCACCTCAAGCTCCACATCATTGTACACCGATAGGCCGGTGCCGGCAGGAATGAGTCTGCCCATAATCACGTTTTCTTTCAGGCCCCTGAGGTCATCGACGGCTCCCGCAATGCTCGCATCGGTAAGAACCTTAGTGGTTTCTTGAAACGAGGCGGCGGAAATAAAGCTGTCGGTACTCAAAGATGCCTTGGTAATCCCGAGGATCAGGGATTCGGCCACAGCCGGCTGGCCGCCTTTTTCAATAACGGCACGATTGGCCTCCTCGAATCTGATCTTGTCAACCTGCTCTTCCTGGATAAAATCCGAATCGCCTACGTCCAACACCTTCACCCGCCTCATCATCTGACGAACGATCACCTCGATATGCTTATCGTTTATACGCACACCCTGCAGTCGGTAAACCTCCTGGACCTCATCGACAAGGTAACGAGCCAGCGAGACTTCCCCTTTGATACTGAGGATGTCCTGGGGAATCGCCGAGCCGCCGATGAGCGCTTCGCCCGCTCTGACATAATCGCCTTCATAGACGTTAATATGTTTTCCCCGGGCAATCAGATACTCTTTCTTTTCACCTACATCTACAGGTGTCACCGTCACCTTCTGCTTGCCTTTCTTGGTGCTTTTAGCGATTGACACATAGCCGTCGATCTGGCTTAGTACCGCGATTTCCTTTGGTTTTCGTACTTCAAACAGTTCCGCCACCCTCGGCAGGCCACCAGTGATGTCCTTGGTTTTAGTGGTTGCCCTGGGCAGCTTGGCCACTACGTCACCGGCCTTGACGGAATCGCCTTCTTCCACCAGCATAATTGCATTGATCGGAAGAATATACCGAGCAACAGCGGATGATCCCCGGATTTTTGCCGTCTTGCCATCCTCATCTTTAATGGAAATTCGGGGGCGTTCATCAGTGTTTTTGGACTCGATAATCGTCTGGCTGGATTTACCGGTGACAGGGTCCACTTTTTCCTGCATGGTTCTGCCAATGATAATATCTCCAAACTTGACACTCCCGTCCACTTCCGAAAGAATCGGTGTTGTAAACGGGTCCCAGGTAGCCAAAAGCTCACCGGCTTTCACCTTCTGGCCGTCTTGAACCTGCAGATGAGCGCCGTAGATGATCGGAAAACTTTCCAGTTCACGCCCGCTATCACTTAAGATAGTAAACTTACCACCGCGCCTGTTCATAACCACATATCGCCCTTCTGAGTTTTTTGCCACACTCAGGTCGATAAATTTGACAGTACCATCCGTCCTTGCCCGGATATCCGCCTGTTCCACCCGCCTGCTGGCCGTACCGCCGATGTGAAAAGTTCTCATGGTCAGCTGGGTGCCGGGTTCGCCAATGGACTGCGCCGCCAGAATTCCGACAGCCTGACCGTTTTCCACCTGCCGGCCGTGTGAAAGATCCCGGCCATAACATTTGGCACATACGCCGCTTTTGGCTCGACAAGTTAAAACCGACCGGATATTGAGACTCGTCAAACCGGCTTCCTCAATTTTTTCAACCACATGCTCGTCGATTTCGTCTCCGTTGCGACAGATAATCTCTTCGGTGAAGGGATCGATAATATCTTCAATCGCCACACGTCCTAAAACCCGCTCCCCTAAACGCTGGATAATCTCGCCGCCTTCCATCAGAGGCTCTACTTCGACCCCCGTCATGGTACCGCAATCGTCTTCAAGCACCACACAATCCTGGGCAACATCCGCCAGACGCCGGGTCAGATATCCGGAATTGGCGGTCTTCAGGGCTGTATCGGCCAAGCCTTTGCGGGCACCATGGGTTGAAATAAAATATTGCAGCACCGAGAGCCCTTCACGGAAATTGGCCACAATGGGGGTTTCAATAATCTCACCGGAAGGTTTGGCCATCAGACCACGCATACCGGCCAACTGTCGCATCTGATCCTTGCTGCCCCTGGCGCCGGAATCGGCCATCATGTAAATGGGATTGAAGCTTTCCGTAATAACCGGTTTGCCTTTTTTATCCAGCAGTGGCTGGTCGTCTTTGCCGATCATCGGTGCTTTTTTCATGGCATCCATCATTTCATTGGCGACATCATCCGTAGCCTTGGCCCAAATGTCGACGACTTTGTTGTATTTTTCTCCCTGGGTGATAAGGCCTTCGGTATATTGTCGACCGATCTCGGCAACCTGCTTTTCGGCTCTTTGTATGATAGCCTGCTTGCTCTCCGGGGTGATCATCGCATCAATTGAAATGGAAAGCCCGCCCTGGGTTGAATATTTGTAACCCAAGTCCTTTAACCTGTCGGACAATATGACGGTGGCTTTGGCCCCCAGGTTCCGGTAAACGTAATCTACCAGTTCACGCAACATTTTTTTGTCCATAACATGATTGACGATATCAAACGGAATCACCGGTTTTTTCTCAACCACCTCGAATAAATGGTAGCCCTCATCGGCATAGAGAACTTGTTTGCTGTATTCTCCGGGATTGAGGGAATAAACTGCTTCCACGTCGGTATCCGCACAACCGAAAATGCCTTTGAACTCATTGAATGTCAATCGACCGATATTCCCGTCATTATCTTTGTCCGGTGCCTGGGAAAATTTATGAACAAGGTCAACAAAATCATCGCCCGCATCAAGCCGTCCAAGAATTTGGTGGGCTTCTTCTTCGGTCGCCACCGTGATGCGGCACATCTCCATAACATCGACTTTCGGAATGATTTCCCACAGAAAAACCCTTCCGACAGTGGTATTATAGCGTTTGCCGTGGGTCCGCAAAGTGATTTTGGTATGAAGATCTACGGCATTGCCATCGTAAGCGGAGCGCACTTCTTCGACATTGGAAAAAATTATTCCTTCATCCTGACCATCGGCGGCAGTACGGGTTAGATAATAGATCCCCAATACGATATCCTGACTCGGCACGATAATGGGACTGCCGTTGGCCGGAGAAAGGATATTGTTGCTGGACAACATCAGGACCCGGGCTTCTATTTGAGCCTCGACGGAAAGCGGGATATGCACCGCCATTTGATCGCCGTCGAAATCCGCATTGAATGCCGTACAGACAAGGGGATGCAGCTGCAATGCTTTTCCCTCGATTAGAATCGGTTCAAAGGCTTGGATACCCAACCGGTGCAACGTTGGAGCACGGTTTAACATGACCGGGTACTCTCTGACGACGTCGTCCAAGGTGTCCCATACTTCAGGGATTTCCCGTTCGACCATTTTCTTAGCGCTTTTGACGGTTGAAACCAACCCTTTTTGTTCGAGACGATAATAGACAAACGGTTTAAAAAGCTCCAGGGCCATTTTTTTCGGCAGCCCGCACTGATGAAGCCGCAGATCAGGTCCGACTGTGATCACGGTACGTCCTGAATAGTCCACCCGTTTGCCCAGCAGATTCTGGCGAAACCGCCCCTGCTTGCCCTTAAGGGTATCACTGAGAGATTTCAACGGTCGCTTGTTCGACCCGGTAATCACACGACCGTGCCGGCCATTGTCAAACAGGACGTCAACGGATTCCTGCAACATGCGTTTTTCATTGCGAACAATAATGTCGGGAGCCTTCAATTCGATCAGACGTTTCAACCGGTTGTTGCGGTTAATCACCCGGCGATAGAGATCATTGAGATCAGAGGTGGCAAAACGCCCGCCTTCAAGCGGCACCAGCGGGCGAAGGTCCGGCGGTAAAACCGGAATTACCTCCATGATCATCCAGGTCGGATCGACACCGGATCGTCTGAAAGCATCGACAATTTTAAGCCTCTTGGCCAGCTTTTGTCGTTTGGCCACGGATCCGGTCTCACGGATATCAACTCGGAGTTGTTCGTATAATTCGTCCAGGTTTAAACTGGCCAACAGTTCTTTGACGGCTTCGGCACCGATTCCGGCCTCGAATTTATCCCCATAAGTTTCCCTGGCTTCCAGATATTTCTCATCAGACAGCAACTGTCCCCAACTCAACGGGGTGTCTTTGGGATCCAGTACAATATAGCTGTCAAAATAGAGCACCTTTTCCATGTTTTTAAGCGTCAGGTCCAGCAGATTACCAATCTTGCTGGGTAAACTTTTTAAGAACCATATATGCGAAACCGGGGTGGCCAGTTCGATATGGGCCATACGCTCTCTGCGCACCTTGGATTGAATCACTTCAACTCCGCATTTTTCGCAGATAACCCCCCTGTGTTTCATGCGTTTATATTTACCACAGTTGCACTCATAGTCTTTGGTGGGACCAAAAATCTTTGCACAGAAAAGTCCGTCACGCTCCGGTTTGAAGGTTCGATAATTAATGGTCTCCGGCTTTTTTATCTCCCCATGAGACCATTTCCGAATCTGCTCCGGTGCAGCCAGTGCAATGCGAATGGCTGAATATCGTTTAGGATTGGTGGGTTTTGCAAAGAAATCATAAAGAGTATCCATGGCATATTCCCTGTATGTTTAATTTATAATTAAATGATAAAAAGTCGATAATAAGGTATAAATCAAAACTACTAGTGATCTGGTTCCACTTTTTGGTGTCAGTGTTGTTCTACTCCGTCTCCTCCAGCAGTGCAATATCAAGTCCCAACGACTGCAGTTCTTTCGTCATGACCCTGAAAGACTCGGGTATGCCGGGTTCCAGTACGTTTTGTCCTTTTACAATTTTTTCATACATACGGGTTCGTCCGGCCATATCATCGGATTTGACGGTTAAGAATTCCTGCAGGGCATAGGCGGCACCATAGGCCTCCATGGCCCAGACCTCCATTTCCCCGAGCCGCTGTCCGCCGAACTGGGCTTTGCCGCCGAGGGGCTGCTGGGTAACCAGCGAATAGGGTCCGATGGAGCGTGCATGAATTTTGTCGTCAACAAGATGGTGCAGTTTCATCACATACATTGCACCCACCGTAATCTTCTCATCAAAGGGTTCGCCGGAACGGCCATCAAACAGCGCTGCCTGTCCGGAGCTGCTAAGCCCGGCCTCAACCAGAAGATCTTTGATTTCCTCCTCCTTGGCGCCGTCAAAAACAGGTGTGGCCATAAAAACACCTTCTTTATAATAGGATGCAAAATCGATCAGTTCCTGATCATCCATCTGCTGGATTGCCTTTTTGTGGGAAGGATCTAAAAATATTTTTTTCATTTTCTCCCGCAGGGCTTTTATTTTCTGTTCTTCCAACAATTGGTTGAGTTGATCACCAAGCCCCCTGGCTGCCCGTCCCAGATGTATTTCTAAGATCTGCCCGACATTCATACGGGAAGGTACCCCCAAGGGATTTAAAACCATATCGACCGTGCTGCCATCCTCGAAATAAGGCAAATCTTCAACCGGCAGGATTCTCGAAACGACCCCCTTGTTGCCATGGCGGCCGGCCATTTTGTCACCTACAGACAATTTGCGCTTCATGGCCACATAAATTTTGACCATTTTAATCACTCCGGGAGGCAGATCGTCCCCTTTTTCATAACGACTGACCTGCTGTTCAAAGGTAAGTCGACAAAGTTCACATTGATCCCGGTACCGTTCAAGGATTTCGTGCACTTCCTGGGTCTGCCCGGGGTCCTTTAACACGACACCTTCAAGCTGCACGATGGGAATTTTTGTCAGCGTCTTGGCATCGATTTTGGCTCCGTTCGCAATGAGAACCTTTTTATCCTTTTTCAAAGGAGCATATACTTTTTCCCCAAGCAATAGCTGCTCAAGTTGCAATCTGACGAGATCCGCGACCACTGCAAGCTCATCATCCCGATCTTTTTCAAGGGTGGCAATCTCTTCATCTTCGATGAGACGCGTCCGATCGTCTTTTTCGATTCCCCTCCTGGAAAACACCTTGGCATCGATAACAGTTCCCTGCACACCGGGCGGTACCCGCAGGGAAGTATCTTTGACATCTCCCGCTTTTTCGCCAAAAATGGCACGCAAAAGTTTTTCCTCAGGGGAAAGCTGGGTTTCTCCCTTGGGTGTAATCTTGCCGACCAGGACATCTCCAGGATAGACTTCAGCTCCCAACCGAATGATCCCACTTTCATCCAGGTTCTTTAATGCATCTTCTCCGACATTGGGGATATCCCTGGTAATTTCCTCTTTGCCAAGTTTCGTATCCCGGGCGACAACTTCAAATTCCTCGATATGTACCGATGTATAGACGCCATCTCTGACCAGCCTCTCACTCACCAGGATCGAATCCTCAAAATTGTATCCGCCCCACGGCATAAAAGCCACGATCACATTTTTGCCGAGCGCCAGTTCACCCTGGTCTGTGGCGGGTCCATCTGCGATAACCTGCCGGGCGTATACCCGCTGGCCTTTTTTCACAATCGGTCGATGATTAAAGCAGGTATTTTGATTGGAGCGGATAAATTTAGAGAGATTGTAGATGGTAACATCTTTCTCATTGGGATCATCGGAAGGATCGTGCTTGAGTACGATGCGGCCGGCGTCAACATCCACCACCACGGCATCACGCCGGGCAACAATGGCCACACCCGAATCCCTTGCCACGACTTCCTCGATACCCGTACCCACCAGAGGCGCCTGGTTCATCAACAGAGGAACGGCCTGGCGCTGCATATTGGATCCCATCAAAGCCCGGTTGGCATCATCGTTTTCCAGAAACGGTATCAGCGATGCGGATACGCTGACAAGCTGATTAGGGGAGATATCCATTAATTCAATATCTTCGCGATCAACCATCATAAATTCCCCGGATACCCTCGAAGTGACCAGCGGGTTTACATAGGCTCCCTTATCATCGAGCAGCGCGTTAGCCTGGGCTATAGGCAATTCTTTTTCTTCAAAAGCGTCCAGGAACCTGACTTCACGGGTAACCTTGCCATTTTTAACAACACTGTAAGGCGTTTCAATAAAGCCATAATCATTCACCCGTGCATAGGTGCTCAGTGATACAATCAGGCCGATATTGGGCCCTTCCGGGGTTTCAATGGGACAAATCCGTCCATAGTGCGACGGATGGACATCCCGAACCTCAAAACCGGCTCGTTCCCGGGTAAGCCCACCCGGACCCAGAGCACTCAACCGCCGTTTGTGAGTGGTCTCCGAAAGTGGATTTGTCTGGTCCATAAATTGGGACAATTGGCTGGTTCCGAAAAATTCCTTGACCACCGCCGATACCGGTTTCGGATTCACCAGATCATGGGGCATCAGGGCATCCACTTCCTGAAGGCTCATCCGTTCTTTGATGGCACGTTCCATGCGAACCAGTCCGATGCGATACTGGTTTTCCAGCAACTCTCCCACCGCACGCACCCTTCGATTTCCAAGATGGTCGATGTCATCAACAACGCCCTGGGTATCTCTTAGTTCAATGAGTGCCTTGCTGGTCAGCAGTATATCCTCCTTGCGGAGAATATTTAAATTTATTTCACTGCTAATACCCAGACGTTGGTTAATTTTCAAACGTCCAACTCCGGAAAGATCATAATAGGTCGACTTAAAAAACAGATTATCGACAAAATCCTGCGCCACTTCCGGTGTGGCCGGATTACCCGGTCTGAGTCTGCGATATATTTCGATTAAGGCTTCTTCCTTGGTTTCTACTTTATCCATCAGCAGTGTTTTGCGAATGGATTCACCGGCGGTATACCCGTCTATAAAAAGCAATTCAAATTCATTGATGCCGGCTTCATTTAACTCCGCCAGTATTTCATCATCAACGGAATCAACCGCTTTTGCGAGGATCTCCTTGCTTTGAGGATGCACTATCGTGGCTGCAAACGCCCGGTCGATAATCTCATCGGTATGAATGGGGATTAATTCCGCATTCGTCGCTGATAGCCGTTTGAGCGCACGCCGGGAAAAAACACGGCCTGCTTTAACCAGAACATCACCAGTTTCAGGATCTTTGACATCCTTGCCGGCCCGCTGACCTCTTAAAAAGTCTTCATTGAAATACTTAAAATATTTTTTGCCTTTAACAATAATTTTTTCCGTTTTATAAAAATAAGCCAGAAGATCCTCAACAGTGTATCCGAAAGCCTTGAAGAGGATGGTGGCTGGAAACTTGCGTCGCCGGTCGATGCGGATGTAAACAATGTCCTTAGGATCGATCTCCATATCGATCCAGGAACCTCGTACCGGTATTATCCGAGAACTGTAAATAATTTTACCGCTGGAATGGCTCTTGCCTTTATCATGGTCGAAGAATACGCCGGATGACCGGTGCAACTGACTGACAACCACCCGTTCAGTCCCGTTGATAATAAAGGTACCTTTTTCCGTCATCAGGGGTATCGTACCGAAGTATATTTCCTGCTCCTTGATGTCCCGGATGTTGGAAACACCGCTTTCAGTATCGATATCATAGACTACCAGTCTAGCCGTAATGCGAACAGGTATCTCATAAGTCATTCCCCTGTGGATGCATTCTTCGATACCGTGCTTTACATCTCCGAACCGGTAAGAAACAAACTCAAGGGATGCGCTCCCGGTAAAATCCTTAATTGGAAACACGGATTTGAAGACTGCCTGCAAACCGATGTCTTTTCGTTTTTCAGGGGGGACACCCATTTGCAAAAACCGTTGAAATGATTCCCGCTGCATTCCGATAAGATCGGGGATATCGACAATCTTTTTAATTTTACCAAAATTTTTCCGTATGCGCTTGTTTGCCAAAGGCCTGTCAGACATGGCATCTCCAAAATTTTCTGGTGTTCGGTTATTTTTTTTTCGTTTGAGACGGATCAGGTATGGCTACAAAGAAAACCCATATCTGAAAAACGGGCCATCTTTGAGTACAAGTACAATAAAACTCTAAAACCATCACCGGTACATAAAGGACTATTTCAGCCGTCGGGGGTCGGATGCCCCTGCAAGAAACCAGCTTAAATCTTTACAGAAATCTTCCTGCAGCGGGCAACAGACCACTGATACCCGACAAATCATTATTTTACTTCAACCTGTGCACCCGCTTCTTCAAGTTGGGCTTTAATCTTTTCAGCCTCATCTTTGGAGACTCCCTCTTTGACCGGCTTGGGCGCTTCGTCAACAAGTGCCTTGGCATCCTTGAGGCCGACCCCGGTAATCGCCCTGACCTCCTTGATGACCTGAATTTTCTTATCGCCAAATGCTATCAGGATAACATCAAATTCCGTTTGTTCTTCCTCCGCTGCAGCCCCACCGCCCGCGTCTCCCGGGCCGGCCGCCATCATGGCTACCGGCGCCGCTGCGGAAACACCGAATTTTTCTTCCATTTCCTTGACCAGTTCGGATAATTCCAGAACCGACATGTTTGCAATAAACTCTATGACATCCTCTTTTGTAACATCTGCTTTCGCCATTTTTTCCTCCAATATTACGTTCTAATATATCCGTTGATAATTTTATAGTGAAAGAATTCCTTAAATATTCAATCATCAAGCTGTTTCTTTTTGATCCCTGATCGCCGTCAGCACATTCAACAGGCTTCTGGGGATTTCAGCAATGGTTCTGACAAATGATGACGGAACTTCATTTATCACTGAAAGAAGCTGTCCCAGCAACACTTCCCTGGATGGCAGCTTTGCCAAAGCCTTAATCGCATCCACGTCCAACACCTTGTCTTTGAGCACGCCGCCCTTGATTTCAAGTTTTTTGTTGTCTTTTGCAAACTGAGCTAAAATCTTAGCCGGAGCGACCGGATCTTTGTAGCTCAATGCTACGGCACTGGGTCCCTTGAAATAATCCTGGATCAAAGCGACCTCGGTATCTTTTGCAGCCCTCAGGAGAAGCGTGTTTTTTGCTACTTTAAATTCAATATCTTCTTTGCTGAGCTTGCGTCGCAAATCATTCATCGCGGAAACATCCAACCCCTTGTAATCAGTTACGACGACGATTGCAGATTTTGAAAATCGTTCATGCAGATCTTCGGCAATTTTTTGCTTTTTTTCTAATCTCACTTGTTAATGTCACCTCCTTCCCTGATCTGAACAAAAACCGGGAGGAATCGATTAAAACTGATTTGCGATTGTGACCCTGTCTATGCGGTCTATCAACGGACAATCACATATCTGCCTCGGTAGGCCGGCAATGCCGATTATACACAGTCGTTGTCAGCCCTTCTGAAAGGTGAACCTACGGTCTTTGACAGAATGATATTGGTTTGGAATCTTTACACACAGCAATCCATCAAGGCTGTGTTGAATGAATTGATTCTTCTCCTGTGATTTATTGTGGCAGGCGGAATCAAACGCCGGAATATGTCAACGTAAATGGGTTATTGGGTTAAATCCTTGATAAGGGCAGTATCTACTTTAACTCCGGGTCCCATGGTCGTAGATAGTGCAATACTTCTCAGGTAGGTTCCCTTGCTGGAAGCCGGTTTGAGCCGTAAAACTGTTTCTAAAAATGCAACAATGTTCTGGATAATTTTTTCAACCCCAAAAGAAACCTTCCCCATGGGCACATGAACAATGCCTGCTTTTTCGACTCTGAAATCGATTTTACCGGCTTTCAGTTCATTCACCACTCGAGCAATATCAAAGGTAACGGTGCCGCTTTTGGCGTTAGGCATAAGCCCTCTGGGTCCCAGCAGTTTTCCGATTTTTCCAACAGTGCCCATCATATCAGGGGTGGCAACTGTCTTGTCAAAACCAAACCACCCACCCTTGATTTTTTCCACCAGGTCGTCATTCCCCACGAATTCGGCACCAGCATCCAATGCTTCTTTTTCCTTTTCACCTTTCGCAAAAACAAGCACTTTGACCTCTTTGCCGGTTCCATTGGGTAGAATCACACTCCCCCGCACCATCTGGTCCGCATGCCTTGGATCCACACCCAAACGAACGGCCATATCAACGGTCTCATCAAATTTGGCATAGGATGAATCCAAAGTCATCTTTACCGCCGCTTCAAACCCGTCATAAGCCCCGGCACTTATCGTTTTTCGCGATTCGATATATTTCTTACCCCGCTTCGGCATTGTTATCTTCATCTCCTTAGATCGTGTTTCGGGTTATTACCTATATATATTATCCAACTTCAATTCCCATACTTCTAGCCGTTCCGGCAATGATTTTGCATGCAGCATCAAGATCATTCGCATTGAGATCAACCATTTTCAATTTAGCAATCTCTTCGAGCTGCTGTCTGTTCACTTTGCCGACACGATCCCGCTTGGGATCACCCGCCCCCTTGGCGATTTTAGCCGCTTTTTTGAGCAAAACGGCAGCGGGAGGCGTTTTGGTAATAAATGTAAACGATCGATCCTGATAGACCGTAATCACCACGGGGATGATCATACCCTCCTCTTGAGCCGTCCGTGAATTAAACGTCTTGCAAAAGTCCATAATATTAACCCCGTGTTGTCCCAGTGCGGGACCGATCGGGGGAGAAGGGTTGGCCTTTCCAGCTTCAACCTGCAGTTTGATTAGTGCCATTACCTTTTTTGCCATTTTAGCTTTTTCTCTCCTCACCTATAGTTTCTGAACCTGCACAAAATCCAATTCAACCGGTGTTGATCGGCCGAAGATGCTCACCAGCACCTTGATTTTTCCCTTTTCATGATTGACTTCTTCCACCGTCCCGTTGAAATTCGTAAAAGGTCCATCGATGACACGAATTTCATCGCCGGATTCAAAAAAATACTTTGGCTGCGGTTTCAACTTGCCGGCTTCCATCCGATTTAAAATTCGATCGGCTTCCTCATCGGAAATAGGTGCCGGCTTGTTGCGACCACCCAAAAATCCAGTCACCTTGGCCGTATCATTAACCACATGCCAGGTTCCATCGTCAAGTTCCATTCGGACTAATATGTAACCTGGATAAAATTTTCGGGACGATGTCTTGCGTTTTCCCTTGACCAGTTCGACGATCTCTTCCGTAGGCACAAGTACTTCACCGAATTTTTCATGCTGAGGGGAAGAGGCGATCCGCTCCTCCAGGGCTGCTTTTACTTTATTTTCAAAGCCCGAATACACATGGACGATGTACCATTTAAACGCCACTGTTTTCTCTCCTCATCCTATTGAAGCACGATTCGGATCAAACTGGACAAACCCAGATCAACTGCGCCAAGGAATATTGATATAATCATCACCAGGACAATGACAACTACGGTAGAACCGATTGTTTGTTTGCGTGAGGGCCAGGTGACTTTTTTTAATTCAACTTTAACTTCCCTTAAAAACTGGGCGGTCTTGCCTAAAATATTATCTTTATGTTTTATCGCCGCCGGACTCGTTGGCATCGATTGTTTTTTTACGGGCAAACCCAGCTTTTTCTTTTTACCTTGGGCAGGTATTTCTCCCGGAGCAGCTTTTTTCACTCCGGCTCCAGTCGTTCCCTGCACCCCGGTGGTCGAGTTTATTCCAGCTCCCTGTTTCTTCTTTTTTGCCCCCGCTGGTTTTTTTCGCTGTATCCGTCCCATTGTGCTCCTAATATGAGGTAAAAGATCAACACTTGTGAAAAAAGCAAAGGAAGTCTATTAACCCCTGAATCTTCAGGTTTTGAGCTTCTCCCAAAACGATGTGGCAGGCCAGGAGGGATTCGAACCCCCAACACCCGGATTTGGAGTCCGATGCTCTACCGTTAGAGCTACTGGCCTGCATATTCCGATGCGTATCAGGTAATTGTCATTAATCCGCTTCATAGCCCGGACTTGATGGCGTCAGCACCGTATAATTGTCAAAAGCGGGTTAACCCAAATCATCTTAATCTATTTGGTTTCCTTGTGCGGTGTGTGTTTGCGGCAGAATCTGCAATATTTACTAAACTCCAGCTTATCTGGTGTTGTCCGCTTATTTTTGGTCGTCGTATAATTTCTGTGTTTGCATTCAGTGCATGCAAGGGTAACAATAATTCTCACCTGAAGGACTCCTTAGTCATTTATTCAATAATATCACTGACGACTCCGGCACCCACTGTGCGCCCACCTTCGCGTACCGCAAATCGTACCTCTTTCTCCATGGCTATCGGCGTTATCAGCTGCGCTTCAATCGTTACATTGTCTCCGGGCATCACCATCTCAACCCCCTCAGGCAACGTCAATATCCCCGTTACATCGGTGGTCCGAAAATAAAACTGCGGCCGATATCCACTGAAAAACGGCGTGTGACGACCGCCTTCCTCCTTGCTCAATATGTATACCTCCGCCTTAAACTTCGTGTGCGGCGTGATCGTCCCCGGTATCGCCACCACCTGACCGCGCTCTACATCCTCACGCTTCGTGCCGCGCAACAACACCCCGATATTGTCGCCCGCCTGACCCTCATCAAGTAGCTTGCGAAACATCTCCACTCCCGTACAGACCGTCTTTAAGGTCTCGCGTATCCCGACAATCTCCACGGCATCCCCCACGTGGATGATCCCGCGCTCCACGCGTCCTGTCACCACCGTTCCGCGCCCCGATATACTGAAAACATCCTCTATCGGCATCAAAAACGGCTTGTCAATATCACGCTTTGGCTCCGGTATAAACGAATCAATCGCATCCATCAACTCAAATATACACTTGACCTCCTCTGAATCCGGATCGTCGCTCTCCAAAGCCTTCAACGCACTGCCACGGATGATCGGCGTGTCATCGCCCGGAAATTCATACTTGTCCAATAACTCCCGCAACTCCAACTCCACCAGCTCAATGAGCTCATCATCATCTACCATGTCACATTTATTTAAAAATACCACTATCTTCGGCACACCTACCTGACGCGCCAACAAGATGTGCTCGCGCGTCTGAGGCATCGGGCCGTCATCGGCTCCCACAACCAATATCGCCCCGTCCATCTGCGCTGCTCCCGTGATCATATTCTTGATATAGTCCGCATGCCCCGGACAATCCACATGAGCATAATGACGCGTTGCGGTCTCATACTCAACATGGGCTGTGGCTATCGTTATCCCGCGCTCCTTCTCCTCAGGCGCCTTGTCAATCTGGTCAAACGGAACATAGTCCGCCATGCCCTTTAATCCTAAATGCTTGGTGATCGCCGCCGTTAACGTCGTCTTTCCATGATCAATATGTCCTATCGTTCCTACGTTGACATGCGGCTTGGTCCGCTCAAACTTTGCCTTCGACATATTCCTGTCCTCCCCTT
>JAJRVC010000646.1 GCA_024277475.1 Deltaproteobacteria bacterium | reverse complement strand
GGTCGTGTCCGGCATGATGGCGCTTCATGTGAAGACCCTTTCGCCAGAGTCTGCTTTCGGAGACATCATAAACCTTACCGTCGTGAGCAACGTAAACCGGATTTCCATTTTCACCGTTGTATCCGGCAAGTTCGTCCACATTGAATTGTTTCATGCGCAACTCCATGTAAGCTTCAAAAACCAAAGGTACTAAACCATCATTTTAGTCAACACGATTACAAGCAACGCCGCCGGATAATAGCTGGCCTTGTTAAACAACGCCATGGCATAGGATTGTTTGCGGGACCGATAAAGCTTTAAAGCCGGCAGCAAAAGCAGGTAAAGCCCAACAGCCACGGATATGAAGATAAAACTAATGCTGCCAAATGTCCATGATAAATAAAAAATCACGGTGCCCATGATCAGGGTCAGAACAACAGCGACAACAATGATCACATTGGCCGTCTGAATGCCATAAACGACCGGTATGGTCCGAGCATTAAAGCGTTTATCTTCCTCAATATCAAATCCATCGTTAGGAATATTCTGGCCGCCGATTTCCCAGAAAAAAAGCAGGAAGAACAGACAAATTATGTACATCCCGGAGGGATGTGGATCAACAGCATAGACAGCGGCAAGGGCACCGGAGGTCTTTACGACCCCGCTGACGATGGTACGAAACGGGCTGACGCGCCACAATATGCAATAAAACGTTTCCAATGCGCAACCGCATAGGAAAATAAGAACACAGACCGGATTTAGTATATATGCACCGACAAGAGCCAGCAAGGCCCAACTCAATGCCCACAAGAGCCCCTCGTTAAAACTTAACAAACCCTGGGCCATGGGGTGCCTGACGATCATGCTGTCCAGATCGTTACCCGAACTCGAAAATCCACCCATTGCCGCCTGTTCTCTATCCGTCTTGTAGTCAATTACATCATTTAACGCATAGACGGCGGTATAGCCCGCAAACGTCGTGATGATTCCAATAACGATGGTTTGAAACGGCGGCAAACGTCCAAGCCACAGCAACGCGCCAAAAGCCGGTGTACACATGTCCAGTAAACCATGAGGGGTTCGCGAAAGTGCAAAGAAAAGCTTTAAGCGGGATAGACCGGTAAAATGATTTTGTAATGATGTTTCAGGCACCTGACGCATCCTAATCTGAACATGTCCATGCCGCACAGCCGGATACGGCAACTGCAAAATAATAACAGGTCAAAAATTAAGAGGCAAAAACTACCATGGAATTAGCAATTTCGTCAAGGAGTTATCAGTGCAGTCCTGCTGAAGTGAGCTTTAGTCTTTTTATTATCTGGCGAACATGCTAATTCCGATATTAAACCATCACTTCGGGTGGTGCACCCGGAAAAGCTTTACCGACCCGGCGAGAAGACAGCGAAGTCATGGAAAATTCGAATTTCGGACTTATATGTTTGAAAAATTGTCTTCGCCTCCTTCCAGGGGGCTTCCTGCGGACTCCCGCTTTACGGGAGGAGCGATCACAGGGAAATTTATGCTCATTTTCGATCTTTACTCAATGTTTATGCTGGGAATCCTGGGGACTGCCCATTGTATCGGAATGTGCGGTCCGCTGATCTTTGCATTCCCGGCCAGTACCGGCAAATTCACACCCCATTTGTTTTACCATCTGGGAAGAACGAGCACCTATGTAGCCATTGGTGGGATGATGGGGGCAATTGGAGCCGGACTGACCGGATTAGCGGCAGCAACCGGTGGCGATCACATGGTCTGGATCGCTGGCATTAAAATCGTACTGCGGTTACTGGCGGCTTTGTTTCTGTTTATATTCGGACTCTCCCGTCTGGGTATCATACCTGAACCGGCGTGGCTATCGATAGCCTCACCCGATAAAATCCCCGGTTACCGTAACGTCGTAAAGTCCGCCGTCCTGCAAAAAGGACAAGCGGAAATGCTTGTCCTGGGGCTGATGCTGGGGTTTTTACCCTGCGGACTTTCATTTGCCGCATTTGCCGGAGCGCTGTCAACGGGCAACCCGCTAAAAGGTGCACTTCTAGTGCTGGCATTCGCTATCGGTACAGTGCCCGGGCTCTTGCTTTTGGGAACCGGTGCTTCCAAAATCGTCCGGCGCTATCAACGACCCTGCGACATCCTGGCTGGCCTGCTGATGGTTTATATGGCCGGTAAACTGGCCGTAAATGCTTTTTCTGCGATTTTTTCGTGGTTTTCACAATTACGATAAGCAGAAAGTACAAATTCGCTTTTTTAAAGGAAGGCTGTCTGGCCTGTAATTTTGATCGTCCTGATACTTCTTATTGACGCGCGACACTAAAGCGTGACATATTAATGTCGTTCTTTACTTATTTACGCTGTCATGAAAGACGTATTAATTTGTTTTGCACAAATTTCTCAAGAGGAAATGATCATGTCACGTGTTGTGCCTGCCAAAGAATTTGACCTGATCGAACAGGTGATTTCAGAGTACCCCGAGGGGATTGGGATTTCAGCGCTTGAGAAAGCCCTGGCACTTCGTTTACCCAAAGTTCTCAATCGCCGCACCTTACAGCGCCGCCTGGAACGTCTCCTGGCAGACAAGCGCATCACAACCGAAGGCGAAAGCATCGCACTGGTTTACAAGCACACCTCCAACGTGGGCATCACCGCGGACCCTTTAGTCGCGAAGCCTTCAATCGGAGGCGAAGCGGGAGTTTACATTCCGGTTTCGCCGGAAGGCGGCATTATCCGCGATCTCGTGCGACAACCGCTGATACGACGTAAACCGGTCGGTTATCAGCGTTCATTTTTGGAGGAGTACGAACCGGGTGTCACCTTCTATCTCTCCGAGTTTCTGCGCATCCAGTTCCATGAGATGGGCCGCACATCTGCGGGCGAACGTCCCGCGGGCACCTATGCAAGAGGAATTCTAAACCGGTTGCTGATTGACCTGTCATGGGCCTCTTCTCGTCTGGAGGGGAATACTTATAACCGCCTCGATACCCAAAACCTGATCGAATTCGGTCAGGCGGCAGAGGGTAAAGACATACAGGAAACCCAGATGATCCTGAATCACAAGGCGGCCATCGAAATGCTCATCGAAGAAGCCGATCAGATCAGGTTCAATCCTTTCACCTTTCGGAACTTGCACGCCATCCTGTCGGAAAATCTATTGCACGACGAAGACGCCTGTGGAAGATTACGCCGCCGAGCAGTCGATATTTCAGGGTCGGTATTCCACCCACTGGCCATGCCTCAGGTTTTGGAAGATTGTTTCCGTCTGCTGCTGCAGAAAGCTTCCGCCATCCCCGACCCCTTCGAGCAGGCGTTTTTTGTGATGGTGCAGTTGCCTTATCTGCAACCCTTTGAGGATGTCAACAAGCGTGTCTCTCGTCTTGGAGCCAACATCCCACTGATTCGGAACAACCTGTGCCCCCTCTCCTTTATCGACGTGCCCGAGCAGGCGTACATAGATGGCACTCTGGCCGTGTATGAATTCAATCAGATTGATCTGTTGCGGGATGTATTCAGCTGGGCCTATGAACGCTCGTGTCAGCGATACCTTGCAATCACGCAGACAATGGCTGAGCCCGATCCCCTGCGTATCCGCTATCGGGAGGCATTGATCCTGGTCGTTCAGGCAATTGTCCGGAACCGTAAGATGCCATCAGCGCAGAATGTTCTGCACTTGGCTGATGAACTGGTGCCGGAAAACGATTTGGAGATCTTCGTTAAAATGGTTCTGGAGGCCTTGCAGCACATCCACGAGGGCAGCGTGGCCCGGTTCCGGCTGAAATTGTCCGATTTTCAAGCGTGGAAGCCGATCCGGGATCAGTAGCACCAAGCCACATTTGATTGACATTAATTGTTGCCTATCTCTGGATCCACAATTGAACCCGGCTTCCATTAGTCCTAATCCAGTTGACCACATGTTGTATTTACTTTGTCCTTGGCACAAATGAGACTGGGCAGCACTGCAATTACCACAGATAATGATAACTTTAATTTAGGGCGGGAAATAATTACTGACACCCGAAACCTAACCCCACAAAAAGGAATGAAATCTAATCGCCATGTTCTTGGGGAAGTTTTCGCCACCCCATCTCC
>JAJRVC010000645.1 GCA_024277475.1 Deltaproteobacteria bacterium | reverse complement strand
GATGCGCTGGGCGGATACAGCACCGAAAAAACGGGAGAAATTATCCTGTAAGGGTTGCTGACTAGCATGTACATCGAGCAGGGGATTGCGAATGACGGGCATGGTTTTAACTTGGGCCATTTAATGAACAAACTGAACAAGAAAATATTCGGCACCCTGTTCTTTTCCATATTTACGGCTGTAACCGGAGTCGGGATCGTTGTCCCGCTGCTGCCGATCTACGCCCACGATCTGGGGGCTTCAGGTTTCTATATCGGACTCATATTCGGGGCCTTCTCTCTTTCGCGAACATTTTTTCTGCCTTATTTCGGACGGCTTTCCGACCTTAAAGGTCGTAAACCTCTGATTGTACCTGGTTTTTTTGCCTATGCCGTTATTTCCCTGGCCTTCATCTATTCAAATTCCGTCGATACATTGATTGTCATCCGGTTTTTTCACGGGATCGCCTCCGCCATGCTGATGCCGGTGATCCAGGCCTATATCGGAGATATCACCCCAAGGGGTCACGAAGGAATCACCATGGGGATATTTAACATGTCCCTGTTTCTGGGGTTAAGCCTCGGACCGGTAATCGGGGGAACCCTTAAAGACCATTTCAGCCTCCAGGCTTCCTTCATCTGTATGGGACTGCTGGCCCTCATCGGTTTTTTTTTAAGCCTTTTTCTGCTTCCGTCAACAGCTTCCGAACAGGCAATCAGCCCTGGCAAAAACCCTTTTTCATGGAAGAAGTTTCTTAACGATCGACAGGTTGTCGGGCTTTTTCTTTTCAGGTTCGCTTATGTGGTCTGTATAGGCATCATATGGGGATTTATCCCCTTGCTGGCAGACATGGAATTTGCAGCCTCCAGTTCTTTAATCGGAATTCTGGTCATGCTGGGTGTATTTGTCAGTGGCTTAATCCATGTGCCGATGGGATACCTGGCCGACAGGATAAATAAGAAACTCATGGTGGCGGCAGGCGGGCTGATGATCAGTTATGCCATCTTATCATTTAAATGGGCCGGCCGGATAGAGGATCTGGTGATTGCTACTGTTATATTCGGTCTAGGCGGTGGGCTTTCCATGCCGGCCTTGATGGCGATGGTCGTATCAAAAGGAAGCAAAATCAATGCCATGGGCAGTATTATGGCGCTCATGACAGTAGCCCACAGTCTGGGGATGTTATGCGGTGCGCTGGCAGGAGGACTGATGATGGATTTCTTTCAATTGCGGTGGGCCTTTCCCCTGGGCGCGGTTGTTATGATGATTTGTACCGGACTTTTTCTGGTGAGCACGTACCCCCGAAAACAACGAATCAATAAAAATTGACAACTATCATTCTTGCATTACCTTAGAGAAAACCCCGATCCGGACGAGCTGGAATTGACTATTGATTATTGAAAATTAACACGGTAGCATAAATGAGTACCAAACGGGATTATTACGAAATTATAGGCCTCGGCCGTAACGCAACCCAGGATGAACTAAAAGCATCCTACCGAAAACTTGCCTTAAAATACCACCCGGATCGAAATCCAGGCGATAAAGAAGCTGAAGAAAAATTCAAAGAAGCTGCTGAAGCATATGAAGTCCTGAGGGACTCTGAAAAACGGGCCCTATACGACCAATATGGTCATGCGGGACTTGAGGGATCCGGATTTTCGGGTTTTGGCGGATTCGAAGATATTTTTTCAAGTTTTGGCGATATTTTTGAGGATTTTTTCGGATTCGGCACTCGAAGGCGTTCCAGAACCAGAGCACAGCGGGGTGCCGATCTCCGCTACGATCTCACCCTTGGTTTTATGGAAGCCGCCTTTGGAACCGAAACAGAGATCACCGTGGAAAAGATGGAAATCTGTTCGGAGTGCAACGGTAATCGGTGCGAAACCGGAACAAGTCCCGAGACGTGCCAGCAGTGCGGCGGCGTGGGGCAGATATCCAGAAATCAGGGTTTTTTTACCGTTCGAACGACCTGCCCTGTCTGCCGGGGTGGAGGTCAAGCCATCCCCCATCCCTGTCCCAGATGCCGGGGAGCAGGCCAGGAGGTGGTCCGCAAAAAAGTATCTGTTAAAATTCCCGCTGGAGTTGACAATGGCTCAAGACTGCGTCTGACCGGTGAAGGAGAGCCCGGCAGTTATGGGGGCCCTTCCGGCGATCTCTACGTTTTCGTTTATGTCGAATCCCATGAATTTTTCGAACGACGCGATACCGATATTATCTGTTCGGTGCCCATTTCCTTTATTCAGGCGGCCCTGGGTGACAAAATTAAGGTACCAACCTTAAATGGTGATAAAAAGCTGACGATTCCAAAAGGTACCCAACCCGGAGATTTGTTATACTTTCATGGAGCCGGCATTGCGTCTTTGAGAACCGGAAAACGAGGTGACCAGATCATTCAGGTGGACATAAAAACACCCACCCATCTGAGCAAAAAACAGGAAGCACTGTTGAGGGAATTCGCAAAACTCGAAGCCGGTAAACTTTCCAGCAAGTTAAAGAATATCCTCAGAGGCGGAGCATCGGAAGCAACCGGATAGTGTGTTGTCTCGGAAGTTTGGTGATAGATTCAGGCAATTTTTCATGTTCCCAAATCGAGAGTGTGATGATAATTAATCTGCATCACTGACCAATTAACGGACCTCAAGGTATGTACGAGTTAAAAGTCGTGACCCACTTTGCTGCCGCCCATCAACTCACTATGGTGGGTACAAAATGCGAGAACATGCATGGGCACAACTGGAGAATTGAAGTCTATGTCATCGGAAAAAATCTAGACAAGGCGGGTGTTCTGGTGGCTTTCGGAGTGATCAAAAAAGACGTTGCAGACATCATGACCCTGCTCGACCACAAATATCTCAATGAGCTTGCCTTCTTTGAACACAAACAGCCTTCTTCGGAAAACATTGCTTATATAGTCGCCACCGAGCTGCAGCAAAGAATTGATGATTCGGCTGTAAGTGTCAGCCGGGTCACCGCTTGGGAATCGGATGATGCCTCGGCAACCTATATCATCTGAAAACCATAATTCGCTGCCCGTTTTGTTGCTTTTAGCACTACCCTGTTGTCATCCGACCTTCGTCATTCCGTTGAGTTCCTGCCAGCGTGCCATCAAGCCATCGCGAGTGATAATACGGCTGACATCCGCCACATGCTGCTGAATATTATCAAGCCCTCCTTCCTGACGATCTACCAGGATAACCGACTTTACAACTTCAAGGCCTTCCGCGCGCGCGCGTTCAATTGCTTTGATTGTGGATCCGCCGGTGGTGGCTACATCATCAATTATCGCCACACGTTGACCCGGCTGAATATCTCCCTCTATCCACCGAATAACGCCGTGATCTTTTTTGGTTTTGCGAATTGAAAACGCATTGATCGGCTGTGCATTTATCTCGGATGCAAATGCCGCGGCCACTGCCAGGGGATCGGCCCCGAAGGTGAGCCCACCGACCGCAGATATCATGCTGTTTTTAATTTCTTCAAATATCAGGTGGCCGGCTAAATACATACCGCGTGCGCTCAAGATCGTCGGTTTGCAGTTGACATAAAACCGGCTCAATCTGCCGGAAACCAGTTTGAAGCTCGGTTCTTTGCTGTATTTAAATGATTTGCGGCACAGGATATCAATCAATTCATGTTTCATCGTATTATGCCCCGAAGTTTTTTCCCACTGTAGCGGAAAAAGGTTAAACTTTTTAACTGTTGATTTCAAAAAGGTACTTCGATATAAAAAAGCCTCCACTTAATGGAAGAAGCCTGTTCAGTGGGATTCAGTGGAGGCTTTGAGCAAGGAAAACCGGAAACGGCACTCCCTGAACTCAGAAGATTCATACCAGTAAATATGCAGTGGGTCAATCCACAAAACAAGTTCTGTTGCGGGTGAGAGGCTGGAATACAATATGATATGGACACAATTGCGGAGCTTGCTTTTTAGTATCAGCATCGGCTTTCTGATTTCATTCCCGGCGATTGTCTTGGCTGAAGAGACGACCCCGTTCAGCCTGATCCAGACCATCGAGGCCGCTCTCAAAGCCAACCTGGACCTAAAGCAGTCCAAAGAGGAAGTGAATGCCGCCCTGGCAACCAAAAGGGCCCGGACGACTAATTTTCTTCCGACCTTAAGTGCGCGATATGGTTATATCCGTCGAGATCAGGCGACGACCCAGGCCCTGATAGGTCAACAGGGGCAATCGTTGGATGTTATCATAAATCCTGAAGACGAATATAATTTTGTAACTTCTTTCTCCCAGCCCATTTTTACGGGATTTGCGCTGATTAATCAGTATAAAATTGCCAGCCTGGGTCTTGATGTCGCTGAGATATCAGAAAAACTCACGCGCCAGGATGTTATTTTAGACGCAAAAAATGCATATTTTTCAATTCTAAAATCACAAAAGCTGCTGGCGGTGGCTGAAGATACCGTCAAACAGGTTGCCGCCCAGAAAGAAGTGGCCGAAAATATGTACCAGGTCGGCATGAGCCCTTTAAATGATTTGCTGCAAAGTCAGGTACAGCTAGCCAACGACAAACAGAGATTTATTACCGCCCAAAATAATCTGGAAATCAGCAAATCTCAATTTAACACCCTGCTTCGCAGACCGGTGAACGCTCCGGTAACCATTGTGGACATTCTGGATTACACTCCCTTTGAACACGACATAAACTACTGTCTTACACAAGCCAACCAAAATCGGCTGGAACTTCAAGTGGCCGACCTGGAGGTCCAAATCGCGGAAAAAGATTATGGACTGTCCAAAAGAAATTATTTACCGTCCATCAACCTGACCGGTAACTTGACCCGGCGGGGGACCAATTGGGATGTCGATGGTGGAGAAGGCATCAGTGATAAGAAATTCTGGGATATTCGGGCCACGGCCACCTGGGATTTCTGGGAATGGGGACGAACCAGATACGGTGTCAAAGAAAAATTGAGCCGTCTTTCCCAGGCCAAATATCGTAAAGAAAACATTTTTGATAATATTGAGCTGGAGGTTAAGCAGGCCTTTCTCAGGACCAAAGAGACGGAAAGGAATATCACCACCATTGAAAAAGCCACCGAACAGGCCAAGGAAAATCTGAGAATAACTGAAGAACGGTACAAGGAGCAGGTATCAACAACCACCGATGTTCTGATAGCACAAACTCTGCTTACCGCAACTATGACAAATTATTACAATGCCCTGTATGATTTTAAAATTGCCAAAGCCGTCCTCTATCGGGCGATTGGCCAGGAAATACTGGAATGATTGCCGCCGGTGAGAAAAGCTTCATCATTCGGATGTTCCACGTTCACCATAATTTCGGTCCCCAAAAAGCCCTCATCGACATTACCCTCGACATCGCAAAAAATGAATTCGTTTTTATCACTGGCCCCAGCGGCGCCGGTAAAACAACTCTGTTAAAACTTCTTTATCTGGGGGAACCGGTATCCGAGGGTCAGGTGTTGATTGACGGAATAAATCTTGCCCGAATTCCCCGCAAAAAGATACCTTACCTGAGACGAAAATTCGGTGTCATCTTTCAGGATTATAAGCTTATTCCCACCAAAAGCGTCTATGATAATATAGCGCTTGTCCTTGAAGCCGCCGGTGCCAAAAGACGCATCATTCAAAAAAAGGTAAATCATATCCTCCGGTTAGTGGAAATGGAAGACAGGCTCAAATCATTTCCTCCCAGTCTGTCCGGCGGTGAGCAGCAGCGGATTGCCGTGGCCAGGGCGATCATCGGCGAACCCAAAATAATTCTTGCGGACGAACCCACCGGGAGCCTGGATGATGAGTCTGCCGAAGCAATCCTCAATCTTCTCAGAAACGCACATATCCGGGGGGCAACCGTTGTTATCGCCACCCATGACAAGACACTGATGCGCAAAACAGGGGGACATGTTCTGACCCTTCAACGGGGGCGACTTAAGACATCAGCATTCCTGGAAAAACAGTATGATGATGATATTCTTTAAACGGGCGATAGATGATATTTTACAAAACAGATTTTTGAATTTTGTCACTATCATTACCATATCCCTGGCAATTTTAATTGCCAGCACATTCATCCTTTTTTTTGTCAATACCAGTGAAATTATCAATTCCTGGCAAAGGGGTCTGCGCATTATGGCCTATCTTAAACCGGGCATCCATAGCACCGATCTGACCCATTTAAAACGCACCATTCAGTCCTTGGACGGGGTGCACACCTTGCGGTTTATCTCAAAACAGGAGGCGCTGGACCGACTTAAAGCCCAAATGCAACATCAATCCTCTCTTTTTGAGAATCTCACCGAGAACCCCCTGCCGGACAGTTTTGAAATCCGTATGACAGCCTCCACCGGCAGCTGGCAAAAAATTGAATCCCTGGCCGCTCAAATTGAATCCCTGACACTGATTGAGGAGGTGGAATACGGCCGGCGATGGATTGGGCGCTTTGTTCGCATTATTTCACTGTTCAGACTGGCGGGATATGCCATGGGTGCACTCTTTTTCATGGCTACCGTATTTATCGTTGCCAATACGATCCGCCTTGTCATTTATTCAAGACGCGAAGAGGTTGAGATTATGCGCCTTGTGGGGGCAACCGACAGCTTCATTAAAATACCCTTTTATATCGAAGGACTCATCCAGGGCGCTCTGGGTGCCGCTATTGGGCTGATGATGTTATTTGTTTCATTTTTTTTTATTTCTTCAAACATCGAGCAGGGATTTTCTCCAGGTCTATTTCACCTTCAATTTCTTTCCCCCACAGCTGTAGGCGGGATTCTGCTGGCCAGTATGCTGGTCGGATGGCTGGGGTGCTACATTTCGTTGAAACAATTTTTAAAAGCCTGAACCGGACGAGCCGAATTTGAATGTTTAACCACGACGAAAACTCTTTCAAAAAATTACTGTTCATGCTCGTCTCGTTGCTCCTGCTTACCTCGTTGCTCCTGCTTTTCGGGGCGATAGACGCCCGGGGTGCCGATCCCCACCCGGTCGGCAAGAAAACGTTAAAACAACACGGGGATCGACAATCCCAAATTGATAGCCTACATCAACGCAAAACACATATCATTCGTAAAATTGAGAAAGGGCGGCAGGATGTTGCAGTGTTTACTCGCCGGGAAAGCGATATTATTAAGCGTTTAAATCTGGTGGAGCTGAGGCTCAATACCAGTAGAAAACGTGCAGCTGATTTAAAAAGGGAGATAGAAAAACTTGATCACATGATCGGCGAAGTAACAACGGCGGCGGAAAATTTGAGAAAGCAAATTCAGGCCAATGAAGAATATGTGTCCAGGCGCCTGGTGGCTTTTTATAAGATGGGCCGACTGGGAAAATTTCATCTGCTGGCGTCTGCGGAATCCATGAACGAATTTATTCAACGCAAAGCCGCTTTAGAGCGAATCCTGACCTATGATGAAAAAATCCGCTGGGATCTGGTAAAAAATCAGACCGAACTTAAAAAAACCCTCAAACGGCTGGACGCTCACAAAGCCCTTAAAAACGTTCGCGTAGCCGAGTATCAAAAACAAACCGGATTGATGTCCCTGGAACTGTCAACGCGCACCAAATTACTTGCGGACATTCGCAAACAGAAGGCACTGGAACTGGCCGCCATTGATGCACTAACCCAGGCAGCTGACAAGCTTGAGCGCAGGATAAAATTGTTGACTACTGAAAAAAGTGAAGTCGTCCCGGACAAAAATGCTTCACAATTATCATTTTCCGCTCATAAAGGCTTGCTTATCATGCCGGTTAACGGTAACATAATTAACTTGTTCGGGCCCTATAAAAATTCGAAATATAATATTATCAATTTTCGTAGCGGCATTGATATCAGGACGGACCCTGGAGAGCCTGTTCGATCTGTCTTCAAGGGAAAGGTTATTTATTCGGATTGGTTTAAAGGCTATGGAAACATGATCATTGTTGATCATGGCAATAGTTATTACACGGTATACGCCCATATGGAAGAAACCTTTAAATCCAAAGGTGACGAGGTTGATGCTGGAGAAGTCATCGCCACTGTGGGAGACACCGGATCAATGACGGGTGCGAAACTTTATTTTGAAGTGCGTCATCACGGCAAGCCCATGAACCCGTTGAAATGGTTAAAAAAAGGATAAGAAGGAGCGCCTTAATGATTAGCAAAAAAACGCGGCACGTAAAACTGTGGTTATTGATGGTAATCGCCGTTGTTTTCTGGACAATCGGCACAGGTTTCTATCGGGATCTGTCGGCCAAAAGCGAAGATGCATATGAGGAATTAAAAGTATTTTCAGATGTTATCGAATTGATTCAAAGAGAATACGTCGATGAAGTGGATACCAAGGAGTTGATTCAAAAGGCGATTCAGGGAATGGTTCACAGCCTGGATCCCCATTCTTCGCTGCTTCCGCAGGAGGCCTTTGAAGATTTGCAGATAGACACCAAGGGGAAGTTTACCGGCATCGGCATCCATATTACCATGCAGAACGGCTTTGTAACGGTAATTTCGCCTATTGAGGACACCCCAGCATACAAGGCAGGAATAAAAGCCCGTGACAGAATCATTAAAGTCGACGGTAAACCCACAAAGGATCTTCGAGAAGCGGTAAACATGATGCGGGGACCCAAGGGAACGCCGGTAGCAGTAACTATTCTGCGCGAAGGTGTCAAACAACCGCTTGAATTCGAATTGATTAGAGATGTTATCCCCATTCAAAGTGTAAAATCCATTATCTTGAAACCCGGCTATGGCTTTATCCGCTTGTCAAATTTTACCGGGACCACCACCGACGAGATGGAAAAGGCCCTGAGAAAAATGGAGAGTTCAAAGAATCCATTGAAAGGGCTGATACTGGACCTGCGCAATAACGGTGGCGGGCTGTTGAATCAATCCCTCAAAGTTACCGACCTCTTTATAGACAAAGGTAAAATTCTTTCAATTAAAGGACGTAATCAAAAAAACACCAAGGTATTCAACGCATCTGTTTCGAGTATAAAACGAGACTATCCGCTGGTAGTATTGATCAACGGCGGAAGCGCCAGCGCATCTGAGATCGTTGCCGGTGCCCTGCAGGACCACAAACGTGCACTGATACTGGGAACCACTTCTTTCGGCAAGGGATCGGTGCAGACTGTGGAGACTTTGCGGGACGGATCTGGTCTCAAATTAACCATCGCCCGTTACTACACTCCCAGCGGTCGATCGATCCAGGCCAGGGGCATTGAGCCGGATATTTTTTTAAAACACCGACTTCTGGATCCCGAAGAAAGCCGGGGGAAAGACGATGGGCTGTTAAAAGAAAAAGATCTGGCAAATCATCTTGAGGCAGAGCCGAACGAAACCCAGGACAATAAAAATGAAGGGGATAAGAAAAATCCAAAAAAATCCAAAATGCGGGAAGTCGATTTCAGGGTCGGTCCGCTGAAACCGGAAACACTTCAATCCGACAACCAGGTGATGCGGGCCCTCGAGCTTCTGGAGGGTTTTGAAATTTTTAGGAATTTCAAAAGTTAATTTGTTTATATATGGCAAAACGGAAAGCTACCCGCAAAAAGAAAAGCCGCAGAAAATCCCGCAAAAATTTACTATTTCGGAGTTCTCCGGCGAAGGTTTTCACCGGTTTGTCAATACTGGTATTGCTGGTGGCTTTTGCCGGACTGTTGACTCATTTTCTGATTTCCCCCGAAAAACCGCCAAAACCTGTCGTCCCTGCGCAATCGGTTCCGGCCGCCAAACAGACCATTGCCAAAAGACCCGCTTTTGAGATTTATCCCTCAAAAGAGATCCCACCGGTGAAAAAGCCGGTAAAACCTCCGACTCCCGAAAAGCAACTACCGTTGGTTGCCATTATTATCGATGATCTGGGCTATGACAAAAAAATAGCAAAAAAATTAAGCGATCTCAATGCGATCCTTACCTTTTCGATTCTGCCCTACAGTCCTTATCAGAAGAGCATTGCCCGCCTGTCACGGGATAAAGGGTTTGGCATCATGCTCCATCTGCCGATGGAACCTATAGAATATCCGGATGTCAATCCGGGGCCGGGAACCCTGCTGACCTCCATGACACCGGATCAGCTGACTCGCCAGCTTGAAAAAGACCTGGATGCAGTACCTTTCATCAGGGGAGTCAACAATCATATGGGCTCGAAAATGACGGCTGAATCCAGTCAAATGTATCAGATTTTATCGATTCTGAAAAAAAGAGGCCTATATTTCGTAGACAGCCGTACGACCGCAGAGACACTCTGCAAGCCCTCGGCCCGTCTGTTTCAGATCCCCTTTGCCCAGCGGGATATTTTTTTAGATCATCGGGTAGAGGTCAAATTTATCCGCAAGCAGCTAAAAGAGTTGGTTCGAATCGCTCAGCGCAACGGATATGCCGTCGGAATCGGCCATCCGCATTCACTAACATATCAAGTCCTTCATGAGATGCTACCTGATTTACAAAAAAAGATCCGACTGGTTCCGGCATCAGAAATCGTCCATCCAGTCAGCTAAAAGACGTATTGTAACCATCAGCACAGCAGACAGCTCTATGCCAAAAACTTAATAAAGGTAAAACTTTATTCAATAGGTCGAATCAGAACACAGAACGGATCGATGATGTTTATTGATAGGAGTTTTATCAAGCATCGCTTCGCCTCGCCAACAGCATTTGTTTCTCATCGACTCGTCGGTTTAAGGCGAAGCTTCGCTATTAGGCCGAGGGAACCTCAAAGTGCCGGATTCCGTGAAACTTCAATGGATTAAAGCGTATCCTAACTTGACATAACATAACCCATCTATTATGCTTTCTGCATACGGGTAGTTGCTTTCCGACAAATTCTCCATTTTCATCCAGGCAATAACTTCCGGATTGCTTAGTGCTTAGGTTAAAATACAGACGTCCAAAATTGATAATCTCGTAAAAAGTCAAAATTCTTGAATTACGATCTTCTAACCTATTGAAATTATAGACTCCGAAATTTGAAAATTGGATCTTTTCGGACTTTTTACGAAACCATCAAAATTGTGCGGGCGAAAGAAATTTTTTTCGGAAAAAGAAAACATGGGCGATCAAATACCGCTTTATAATAGCAGATTATATGAAATTTACCTTCAATATCTGCAAAAATATTATCCTGATATTGATACCGATTCAATTCTTCAAGATGCCGGCATGGCCACTTATGAAATAAAGGACCCAGCCCACTGGTTCAGCCAGGAACAATCCAACCGCTTCTATGATAGTGTGGTGGCCAGAACGGGCAATCCGGACATTGCCAGGGAGGCCGGCCGTTATGCAACATCCTCGGCAAATATGGGCGCAACCAAGCAGTATTTTGCGGGATTAATAAGCCCTACCACCACCTACTTTCTGATGAAAAAGAATTATTCTCTGCTGAGCCGGGGGGCAGACATCAGCACCAAGAAAATCGGATCGAACCAGGTGGAAATTATTGCCATACCCAAACCTGGAGTTGCTGAAGAAGCTTATCAATGTGCAAATAGAATCGGAATTTTTGAATCCATTGCGACTTTCTTTACGGACAAATTTGCCCATATTGATCACACCTCGTGTGTGCACAAAGGTGATGACTGCTGCCGTTACATCGTCTCCTGGGCCAAGACCCCAAAGATGCTTTACAAACTGCTCCGCAACTATTTGCTGGTATTAAGTGTCGTTGCACTACCGATATTATTTTATATATTGCCTTTTTCGAATTGGGGTGTCGTTGCGCTGGGTTGCACTTCCTGTATTTTGATGCTCTCACTATATACTGAATATCTTGAAAAAAAGAGCCTTACTAAAACTATTGAAACCCAGAAAGAAACGGCTCACGACAGCATCGTTGAAAGTAACCTCCGATACAATGATGCCCTGCTGGTTCAGGAAATCGGCCAGGCAATCTCGAATATATTTGATATCAATCAGTTGTTGAGAACGGTAGCCGGGGTCATGGAAAAACGACTGGACTTTGACCGCGGAATGATCATGTTGACCGACAAAAAAGAAACCAAATTGCGGTACCTTACCGGTTATGGTCAGAGTCCGGATGAAGAAAAATTAATAAAAAATACAACATTTCATCTTGATAATCCCGAATCCAAAGGTGTGTTTGTGCTGGCCGTCAAAGAGCAGAGACCGTTTCTGGTCAACAATATCGGTGAAATCCAAGACTCCCTATCCCGCAAAAGTTTAGATATTGCAAAGCGGCTGGGGAGTCAGTCGTTGATATGTGTTCCGATTATTTATGAAAAAAAATCGTTTGGAATTTTAGCGGTTGACAATAGTAAGTCCAGCAGACCGTTGAGACAAAGCTACATGAGTCTTTTGATGGGTGTAGCGTCCCAACTGGCTATCAGTATTGCAAACGCCCTGGCCTTTGAAAAACTGCTAAGCAGCGAGAAGAAATATCGCGAATTGGTACAAAACGCCAACAGCATCATTTTGCGAATTGATACAGGCGGAAAGATTATCTTTTTCAACGAATTCGCCCAACGATTTTTTGGCTATACGGAAAAGGAACTCATCGGGAAAAACGCCGGCTCCATCATTCTGCCGGTGTCGGGTTCAAAACGGTTGAGCTTTGCAAGGCTCACCAGATCCCTGCAAAAAGACCCGGAACGACCGGTGATCAATGAAAATGAAACCGTAAAAAAATCCGGCATTAAGGTGTGGATTGCCTGGACCTATAGACCCATTTTCAGCGATGATAACAATTTTAGCGGAATTCTTTGTATTGGAAACGACATTACCAAGCTTAAACGAGCCAGTCAGGAAAAAGAGGAGTTGCATGCACAGTTGCAGCGGGCACAGAAAATGGAAGCCATCGGGACCCTGGCCGGTGGCGTGGCCCACGATCTCAACAACATTCTTTCCGGTATTGTCAGTTATCCTGAATTGTTATTAATGGATCTAAAAGAAGATAGTCCTCTTAGAAAACCGATCTTAACCATTCAAAAGTCGGGGGAAAAGGCGGCAGCCATTGTTCAGGATCTATTGACCCTCGCTCGGAGGGGGGTTGAAGTTTCCGAGGTGATTAACTTGAATGAAATTGTATCAGATTATCTGTTAAGTCCCGAACATGCTAAATTAGAACTAAACCATATCAACGTAAAAGTGGAAAAATGTCTGGATGAAAATTTGTTAAATGTTTTGGGTTCAACCGTGCATTTATCAAAAACGGTTATGAATTTGGTATCCAATTCCGCCGAGGCCATGCCCGAAGGGGGTAAAATCATTATAACAACTGAAAACAGGCATATTGACACCATCAAATTTGGCTATGACGATATTGATAAGGGTGATTACGCCACTTTGACTGTGATCGACAGCGGTATCGGAATTTCACCGGAAGATATCGAACGAATTTTCGAGCCATTTTATACTAAAAAGATCATGGGAAGAAGCGGAACCGGACTTGGGATGGCGGTGGTTTGGGGTACGGTGAAAGACCATCAGGGTTACATTGACCTCACAAGCACGGAAGGTAAGGGGACTGAAATCACCCTTTATTTTCCGGTTACCCGCAAGGTCTTTTCCCCCCAGATTGAAATGATTTCCATTCAGGATATGTTGGGAAACGGCGAATCCATACTGGTGGTGGATGATATCGAAGAACAGCGGCAAATTGCCTCCGAGATGCTTGAAAAATTGGGTTACACGGTCACGACCGTTTCCGGCGGTGAAGAGGCTGTTGAATACCTGCGCAAGCATTCCATTGACTTACTGGTGCTGGATATGATTATGGAACCCGGTATCGACGGCCTTGAAACATACCGAAGGATTCTTAAACTTCGACCCGGCCAAAAATCCATCATCGCAAGCGGGTATTCCGAAACGGTACGCGTCAAAGAAGCCCAGAGCCTGGGAGCCGGAACCTATATAAAAAAACCCTATCTTATGCAAAAAATAGGCCGGGCGATCAAAGCAGAATTGAGGAAAAAGCAAAAAATTCACAGGGTGGTAAAAAATGGCTGATGAAATGCGCTGGGTCAAGACCCACTGCGCCCGCATGGACCACGGCGGGTGTTCGTTGAAGGTGGGCGTTCAGGGAAACCGCATCGTGTCGGTGAAGGGCGACCCTGACGGATACTTGAATAAAGGTTACATTTGTTCCAAAGGAATGGCTTCTCCCGACCGGCTTACGCATCCTTTGCGCCTCACATGCCCTATGAAACGCAAAGGTTTGCGGGGAGAGGGAAAATGGCAGGAAATATCCTGGCATGAGGCCATTGCTCTGGTCGGTGAGAAACTGCAACGGGTCAAAGATCACCTGGGAGCGCGGGGTGTGGCCTTTTGTCAAGGTATGCCGAAGGGATTGGAGCACTTTGTTCTCATCCGCCTGGCGAATCTATTCGGCTCTCCCAATGTGGTCGTGGTGCAGGATGTTTGTCATGCCCCCCGGGAGATCAGCGGACTTCATACCTGCGGATTTTATCCGGTCGCTGATTTTCACCATAAAAATAAACTGGTGTTGCTCTGGGGAAGCAATCCCACCAGCACCAATGAAGAAGGCCAGATTTGCAGCCTGCTGCTGGGTCAGATCAAACAGGGAACCGAACTGATTGTGGTCGATCCCAGACAAACAGAATTGGCGGCACAAGCTAAATACTGGCTGCAGATCCGTCCGGGGACCGACAGTGCTTTGGCCCTGGCATTTTTAAATGTTATTATCACTGAAAGGCTGTTTGATGAATATTTTGTAAAAAATTGGACATACGGTTTCGATGAACTGTCTGCCCATGTAGAATCCTTTTCACCGGAAAAAATGTCACAGATCGTATGGGTCCCTGCCGATCTGATCAGAAAAAGTGCCAGAGCCTATGCCCGGTCCCATCCGGCCGCCATTGCTTGGGGCAATCCCATTGAACAAAACATTCACGCATTTGATTCTGCCCGGGCACTGATTTGTTTGATGGCGATCTGTGGTAACCTGGATGTCCCCGGCGGTAATATTCAGGCAAACGAACCCCGGATTTTAAGCCTGGGAAAATTTGTACGGGCCGATAAAATCCCGTCCAAACCCAAAGAAATGATCCATGCCCATCATCACGCGATTCCCAGATTGATGACGGTACCGCCGGCGTATTTCAGAAAGGCGGTGCTGAAAGGCAGCCCCTATCCTGTTAAAGCAGCCTATGTTCAGTGCGCTAATCCTGTACTATCCTACGCCGACAGCCGACAGACCTATGACGCCCTGATGAAGCTTGATTTTCTGGCTGTGTCCGATATTTTCATGACGCCCACTGCTGCATTGGCCGATGTGGTATTGCCGGCGGCCACCCATTTTGAATTTAACGATATCGGCCATTATGGACTGGGACACGGATTCATCCTTGCTAGACCAAAGGTAGTGAATCCGCCTGGTCAATGCTGGCCGGATATCAAAATTTTAAATGAACTGGGTAAAGTGCTAACCCCAAAACAATACTGGTATGACGACCATAATGAACTTTTAGATGTCCTGCTGGCACCAGCCGGATTGGATTTCAGCCTGTTTGCCGAATGTGGTTTACTGAGAGGTGCGGATCAGTTTAAAAAATACGAAAAATCCGGATTTAGAACATCAAGCGGCAAAGTGGAACTGTCTTTGAGCCAATCCCCAAAATTGATGGTGTCGGCCCTTCCTGAATTTGAAGGGTATCCGGAGCCTGAAGACGGAGCCTATCCCCTCGTTCTCACCAGCGCAAAAAGCCGCCATTACCTGCATTCATCCTACCGTTGGCTTGAAAAACTCAGAAAGCTTCGCCCCTACCCCCGGACGCTGATACATCCGAATACGGCTGCCGAACATGGAATAGATGAAGGTGACGACATCACCATTGAAACCGCTCAGGGGCAGATCACCCAGGTGGCGCACTTGTCCGACCGCATTCATCCGAAAGTGATCTACGCGGATTACGGCTGGTGGTTTCCGGAGGATAAAATTGAAGCGCTTTTCGGCTGGGATCGCTCTAATTTTAACATACTGACAACCACTGAAAAATTGGGACCGCAGTTCGGCACGCCTAATCTAAAGGGCATCAATTGTAGAATTCGGCGTAACCAAAGAAGCTAATCGAGACAGATTTGATTGACTGCGTCCACTTGCCCTTATATGATTATGCCTTAACATTAGGGCTGTAAAAAACAAGGGGCTTCGTCCCAGTTGGCAACCGACCCGTAGGGTAGCGCCTACGCCCCGGAG
>JAJRVC010000644.1 GCA_024277475.1 Deltaproteobacteria bacterium | reverse complement strand
CTCTCCGTGCTCATGAGGTTTCAGGGGACACTTGGCTATGGTACCCGGAAGAAGTTTGCCGGATAACGGCATCGACATACTGGTGATCGACGGCCCGCCCATGCCCATAGGACCGAAGGCTCGCTACCCGGTGGGGCCGGTCCTGTTCCCCCGCCTCAACAAGGACGCGACGGTTTTCCTAAACGACGCGGACCGGGACGACGAACGGGAGATCGTGCGCAGGTGGACGAAGGACAGTTCCAACTTTGAACTTACCAATCATACTCGTGAAAAAGGATGTGTTTCCCTCTATTTCTCCGGAGATGATTGAGGCTTGATGACACTCCCTCGGATCAGCGTAATTACGCCTTGTTACAATAACGGCGTTTATCTTTTTGATGTGGTGAATTCAATTCTCGAGCAGAAGGGGAATTTTTTACTCGTTGAAAACTCTCCCAGAGTTGATGCGGCAATTGTAAGATCATAACCATCTTTATACGCTAATGAATCCATGGCCCATGCGTTTAAGCTAACAATTTCTATTTTGGGGCGAACCGACACAATATGGGTAACAAAAATAGTCTAAAAATTGGTTTCATTTATGGGATTCAGACCTACCCACCCGCAGGGGGAGGAACCATCCATGGTTATCAATTGGTTGAAAATTTAACTAATCTGGGCCATGAGCTTTATTCTTGGTATTATGGATGCAGTACAGATCCCAGAATAAGACATTTTCGAGGACGGGATTTTTTCAAATTCATCCAAACAATTGATGTTCTGTATATTCGGATTTCCTGGTGTTCGAAACACAATTATTTAAGCTTGGTGCGGTCTCTGCCCTTTATCAAGGTGCCGGTTGTATGGGAGTTAAATGGCACACCTGCTGAATTGCTTTTTAAGAAAAGTAACACTTCGAGGTATAAAAAAGCTGTTAAACAGCTCCAAAATCTTTCTAGCCAATGTGATGCGTCAATAGCTGTAGCCGATGGAATTCGTCGGTTTTGCATTGAAGATTTGGGCATCAAACATTCATTGACCATCCCAAACGGTAGTGACCCTTCCCTGTTCCACCCTGCTGAAAACAAATTTTTTCATCAAAACGTCCCATTGGAAGTCGTGTGGATAGGCACATCCAAAGCGGCTTGGCATAACATTTTGGTCGTTCTTGAAACGGCAAAACTTGCTCATGAAAAAAATTCAAACATACATTTCAATATATATGGTGATCCGGAATTTATTTCTTCGGATATTCCACCAAATGTGACGTTAAAAGGATCAATACCCTATCTTGAACTTGGGACTCATTTGCGGTCAGCGAATGTTGGTTTGCTTTTTCACAACACACCTGGTGACGACACAAGGAAAGACGCTGTAACCTTATTCGGTTCCCCTTTGAAGCTTTTTGACTATATGTCAAGTGGTCTGTCAATCGTCACTGATACATCTTGTTCTTCCAATATCGATATTGAAGGATTGAATGCTGGGTTGATTACGATTTCCACACCGTGTTGTATTTTTAATATCTTAAAAAAACTTGAGAAAAACCGTCTCCTTTGTCATCAAATGGGGCAAAATGGTCGTCAATCCGTTATTGAAAAATACAATTGGCATAATGTTGCTCTACAAACAGAGGATTTACTGAAACAAGTTGTAAATAATTTTGGAAATTAAGTCCGAATGCGGCATATACGATAAGAATCCGGAGATGGAATTGGCCTGACTATTCCATCTCTTGGTGTGGGCTGGTTTTGGCTGATTTTTTCATTATTCCTCCTTTAATTTTGGTGACATGATCAGATGCCGGAATACACTTTAACTTCGCCGTTAACCTGTCCAAATGAGTGAGGCCACTTCACACCTAAAAAGGAAATTCCAGATTGCGAATCGCTTTTCTAAGCTACCCCATGCTGTTTCAGCGCCAGGGTGGGCTCCAGGTGCAACTCCTCCAAACCTTGGCCGCGTTGCGCGAAATCGGGATCGAGGCTTCGCTGTTCGACACGAACACCGGCAAATTGACCGGCTTTGACATCGCCCATGTATTCGCGGCGATCAACGGAAACCATCGAATTGTGGAGGCCGCGAAAACCGCGGGAATTCCCGTCGTTCTGAGTTCCATATTGAACCCGCCCTGGACCGGTTGGGACAGGCGGAAGGCGGAATTTTGCGACCGTTTGACCGGCCGGCTTACCCATTGGCAGGTGCAGACGACCTACCGGCAAATCGAAGCCGCCTTGAAGGGAGCCGATAGAATCGTAGCACTGGGAGAAACCGAGAAAACCCTGATTTCCACGGGCTACATAATACCCGAATCCAAAATTGAAGTTGTTCCCAACGGTGTCGCCTCCATCTTTTTCGATGCCGACGGCGATGCTTTCAGGGAAAGTTCCGGTGTGTCCGGGAAATTCGCCCTGATTACGGGTTCGATTTCGCCTTACAAGAATCAGTTGGGAGTCATCGACGCCCTGCGGGGCGAGGACATCGGCGTGGTGTTGATCGGCCAATGTCTGGATGAAAACAAGGCGTATCTGGACCGCTGCCTGAAAACGGGGGACGGGCGGGTTCACTATGCCGGGTCAATGGAACCCGATGATCGCCTTTTCGCCTCGGCATACGCGGCGGCCAACGTGTTCGTGCTAGCAAGCAAAGGCGAGGTGATGCCGCTCGTGGTTCTGGAAGCGCTGGCCGCCGGCACTCCGGTCGTCCTGACAAAACATCACAGCATGGATTTGCGGCCGGATGGCGAAACGATTGTCGAAGTCGATCCCAGTGACAATGCCGCCATCAGAGACGCGGCAATGACGTTGGCGCGGAGCGGAATAGAAGCATCAAAATGCAGGGCCCTGGTCAGGGATTACACCTGGGACTCCGTAGCGATGAAATTGCGGGATATTTATGAGGTCCTGCACAATAATTAAATAGTGAAAACTGTTTTCATTTCGCTTGCGGGTCAGTTTCCCTCGCCCCCCCCCTTTCCACCGTGTGGCCGTCCCACGGGTCCGGGTGGCGGCCCGAGGGCCAGTCCCCGGCGATTACCCGTCCCCGGTATCAACACCGGTAACTTGACGCAAAAAAGGCGCCAGCTTGCCGAACTGTTCGTCCCTGGAATACCCTGCAACCGCGTCTTCGGGGCTTGGCGGGACCCGGCCTTCGTCCCGTTTCATGGCGATCCAGGCTTCCAGGTGATTCCTGATGATCTTCGGGTCGTTGGCGAACACGCCGGCCTGGCGTTCGCGGACGATGGTGGCGGGCACTCCTTCCTCCAGGCCCAAAACCAGGATCGGCCGCCGTGTGCCCAGGTATTCAAAAAATTTACCCGGAACATTGCCTTGTTCCTTTGGGTTGTTCCATTGCATCAGCAAAAGGATATCCGCGGATCGCTGAATCGCCGTGGCTTCCCGGTGGGTAACGGGGGGATGCACCCTGACCGAATGGCCGACACCGAAACGCTCGGCGATGGGAGAAACCATTTTCTCGTCGGTACCGTAAAACTCCACCCGCACCCGGCCGGCGGCGTCCGCCAGCCCGGATATCGCCTCGAACAGGGGCGCCGGATCGCGGCGGCCGGGGT
>JAJRVC010000643.1 GCA_024277475.1 Deltaproteobacteria bacterium | reverse complement strand
TGAACAACGGTTTCATCGGCTATCTCTATCATACCCTCCTGTCCGGTTTGCAGTATGGTATATCGAAATATTTTTGAATATTTCCCTATGCTGATCGGCCCGCCGTCAAAATTTTCAAAAATGGTAACGTTATCATCAATAAATGTATTATCTCCTATTTTTAATTTAGAATGATATACGTCTGCAGAAGGTGAGATAAACACTTTTGAACCTATTCTGCTTAACAATTTAGCTCTGGCGTTAAATGGTGGCAGAACTACTGCTAAGATTTTGGTCGCTGATTTTCCCCATAAGGAATGATCACAATTCTTATACAGATATTTTAGAAATCTTAGTTTAATTTTTGAAAATAGCATTTTATTTTCTGTTCAGTTGTCCCCATGCCTGAGAGGAAGCTATCAGTGCCTTAATCCAAAGTTTCGGATCCTTGCGAATAAGACGATAGATGCGGTATTTAAACTCTGATTTAATAACGCCTTTGACAAGGATGATTTTTTCCTCATATGAAGGATAATGATTCTTTCCATAGCGCTGTAAAGCCTTATATTCTCCCTGTCCCCTGTGATACCACCGGATATATTGGATGGTTTGACGACTCTCGGGAATAAAATGCGTTACTAGGGCCTTCGGCACCCACCTTCCCTCCAAACCATCTGCGAACATTCTTTGGATCACATTGGTCTCTTCATATCCAATCTTCGTTTCCGGTCTAGGTCCAAGATCAGTATCATATAAATACTTCTTTTGCTTTTCCGAACGAACGGCCCAGTTGACCCCATAAGGCTCTTTACCCAGGTTCAGACGAATCGGTTTTGAGCCAAGATCGATGGCGGCGTATACCGCTCCTACCCACGGATTTGTCAATGTATCCAGCAACCAGCCAGGTGGATTCCCGGCCATCAAAGGCTTTACAGGTCCGCCGAATAGCGTCGATTCCGGCCACTGTTCGAATGCTTCGATGTAATGAGCGACCCAGTCCGGTTCAACCAGCACGTCGTCATCCGTCCAGATTATATAGTCTCCCTCGGCAGCCTGACAGGCACAATTTAATGCAAACGTTTTACCCTGTTGCGGCTCGAAAAGCCTGCGAATCGGTAAATGGGCCTGATGTTTGGTGATAACTTGATCTGTTGTATCCGTACAGTTATTATTTACAATAATCAGTTCCCAGGCAGTATGAGACGGTATCACCAGCTCACGCATCGAGGTTAACGTCTGATTGAGAAGATTGGCTCGATTATAGGTGCAGATTGCCACTGAGACTAACATTCGTTTACGATTCCCTGATATTTCGCCCAAGCGAAAGTTAAATCGACAGCTTCGTCAAATGATATGCGTGGTTTAAAATTTAAGATTTTCTTAATTTTTTCATTTGAAAAACGACTTTGAGACGAGAAAAGCTTCACCGCATCTTCGCTTAGAGTTGCCATTTTTTCACTTGTTTCAGATGGCTTTTCAGGGGTGCCATGATTGGGTTGATTGCCTTTAAATGCAGTATAAGAGTGTGGAAACCGTTCTTTTACAAACCGCAGCCAGGGTATCTGATACATTTGATGGGCAACTTTTGTTGAATTCAGACAGGCCCGTACCATTTCCGGAATTAAAAGTACCGGACGAACCATGCAGTTGTAGAATGCATTTGGCGGTTGTCTGCTTTTTATCAAGGCATTGATTTCCTGCTCCGCTTTTATCATAAACGGTGGATGCAATTTTAATCTACGTGCGAAAGCCTCATAAACATGCTTCCAGGTTAGGTTGTCCTCATCAACGATAAAAAATGCTTCACCATTTCCGGCATCATTGTCCAGTGCCAAAAATACGGCATCGACTAAATTGTCCACGTAAACCAAATTGGCGGCACCGTCGCCGCCATTGATTAAAATTGCCCCGGATTGAATTTCCTTGATAATGGGTTCGGACCACAAATAATCATAGGGTCCATAAATAAGGGGAGGGCGGAATATTACGGTGTTGAGACCCTGTTCCGCGTGATACTTCCAGACGCATTTTTCTGCTTCAATTTTGCTTGCCCGGTATACTTCCGTCGTTGTTTCATAGGGCGCCGATTCTGTAAGTATGGGGCTTGAAGGTGCTACACCGTGAACGGAAGCCGTGCTAAAATAAATAAGTTTTTGAGCTTTCTGAGCAACAGCGGCTTTGAGAATATTTTCGGTTCCTTTTACCGTTATCTCCCTGCGTTGAAAATCAGTGCCCGAGCGGCCGTAGGCCAGATGAATAATGGTGTCACAACCCTCTGCGGCCTCAAGAACAGCCGCCGGGTCCAATATGTCCGCATTCACCACTGTTACCGGCAGCCGGCAAAGACGTGCAAGCCCGGGTCCCGAAAACCGGTGTATCAGGGCCCGGACCTGATATTCAGACCCCAATGCCAATCGTTCCGCTAAACGGCAGCCGACAAAACCGGTTGCGCCGGTAATTAACACATGTTTATTTGGCATTTAAGTTGTTCCTGAAAAATGATTTCAACCATTTTTCCTCCCATGGTTGCGGATTTATCGTTCTTAGTTTGTAGCAGTCTTCGATCAACATCATGGGCGCAAGGGCTTGTTCGGCAGGCACATATTTCACTTGGTTTTGAGTGATTGAATCGGTAAAGTTTAAAAGTTGCTGAACAAATTCACTATTTGCGATTGGGGGGGTGTCATCTGTGCTCTGCACGCTAAGCCCTTTGTCTGCAGATCCCTTCGGATAGTAATTTACTTTTGGACCGCCAATAATAGAGGCCTCGAGCATGCCATTTTCTCCGTAAATTCGAATGGAATTATGAAGCATTCGGGTCCAACTGAATTCAACCTGCCCGTAAATGGTGTGGCCGGCATTTTCCAACTCAAGATCCACTGTCGCATTGGCTTCGATACCGCCCCAATTGTCGTCCTCACATTTTTTAACCCTGGCCGGGGACTGATTAAATAACCACAAAAGCAAATCAAACAAGTGGGGTCCGATATCGCTGATGATACCGCGGTGATTGGGATTTAGAAAAACATGTCCGGTACGCAAAGGCCAATTATACTCGTAGCCTTCGGCAGCCTCAAAATGGGTGATATTGCCAAGCAGGTTGTCGTTGACGAGCTGTTTTAATATTCTTGCACTCCGGCTTAAACGTCGGTTCATGGCAACCGCTAAATGAATATGGGTAGTTTTCCCGGTTTCTACCATTTCTCCAGCTTCCGCCAGTGTTAACGCGATCGGCTTTTCACAAAGCACGGAGATAGCCGCATTCATGAAATCCATGCTTATCCGGGCGTGAGAGCTTGGAGGGGTTGCAACCACTACGCCATCAATCTTGCCGAACAACTCATGGTAATCGCTTATAGCCATGGGTACTTGAAAGTCTGCGGCCACCTGTTTGGCGCGCACCTGATCAAGATCAACAATGTGGGTGATTTCCAAATGAGGAATCAGCTTCGCCGCCGGAAGATAGCTTCCTTCTGTAATTGCACCGGCCCCGATAATGGCTAATCTCACTTTTTTAAGATGACTTTTCATATAGTTCGTCTGAATTCGGTATTTTTCGGGCTATCCTGCACGTATTTTTTCCAGGTCAGTGACGGGTGAAACAAGCGATGGGTTATTTTATTCGCCAGCACCTCCAACGCTCCGGAGAATAATTTGACTCGATTGAAGCGGATATTTAATCTGTCTAGTCCCTCTTTTTGAAATTTCCAAAATTCTTTATCTTTTTTCTGAAAAATACTGGTTGATAAAAATTTGTAAAGTCGCTCGATGGATTGCTCGAAACGTTTTTCATGCTCTTTTCCCTCAAAATAGATCGGACCATAGTCTTGCATCAGCATGAGTTCTTCAATGATCTCTCGATTGTGTTCATTGATAGAGGAGGTCACCGACTGATGATGGACACGCGAATAGGTCAAAATTTCATGGTTGAAACCAAAGTCTCGCTGTTGTAACAGGTAATAACACAGCTCCTGGTCGACACACATATTGTATTTATCGTTATATAATGGGTCCCGCTCGCGAATTAAATCGGATCTAATCAATAGGGAAGAGGGCGATCCAAACACATAAATGCGTCCCGGGGCAGATCTTATATTAAGCGATCTTCTGCAGAGTTCTCTTCCGGGAAAGACAGTTTGCGGATAAGAAAGCCCATTGCCCACAACCTTATCACCCTGCAGGACATATGAACCGACAACGCCGACGGATGGGTTTGATTCCGCTAAAGCCACCATTTTTTCGAGGCAATTGTCAAACATCAGATCGTCTGAATGGATAATTTTACAATACGCGCTATCCGGCGAGGTTTCTTTGACGGCATGATTGAAATTTGCAACCATTGGGAGAAACTCAGTATTCGTGCAGATCCGAATTCTATCGTCTTTTTCCGCATATTTTTGCGCGATATTCAGCGAATTATCCCTACTGCAGTTGTTGACAATCACATACTCCCAATTTTGATACGTTTGTCTTAAAACACTCTGAATGCAGGCTTCTAAATAAGGCTCACCATTATAGACCGGAGTCAATACACTTACGAGAGGGTCATTATTATTCATTTAGCATCGCTTTTTTGAGTGGAGTTTTCTGTTAAACCCTGACATTGGGGTAATAATGAGGTTTGTGATTTTACTGCGGCACTGCAACAATATATAAACTATACTACCATGCCCGATTTTATGCAATATCAAAGTCAACCTTCAGGCTGTGTCCGGTAATTTTTACAGCGTTAGGGCCACCATGATCCGGAAAGAGTCGAGGGTTAACCTCCATGTTGCATAAATAACATGGCAAAGAATATCTAATGATCTGTAATTATACACGATATAATAGTGAAAGCACCATTTTGTGGATGTCTTCCTTTGTGAATTCAAAGGATGAGGTCGATTTTGCCATGTTGTTTACCCTTCAGGAAAACCGGAGGACTCCAGATCCTGTGTTGTCAAGGATTCGAGGTAAACGACTACAACTTCACCCTTGACGCCTTGGCTCTGAAGCCCTCCGGCTTTTGCAACGTTAAGGTTAACTCACGGATTCATCATTCCGGTTGGTTTCCAGTGGGGAATTCGGGCTATAAGGACCAGTTTGCAAAGTCACGACCGGTGAGCTCTTTCAAACGATCCAGGTCCGGTTCCAATTGGTGGACCAGGTGTTCTCGCAGTGCGGGGTCAAGGCGGGGTCGTTCGACAGGTAATAAAAAAGGCCCGGTGAGGAAATGTTCCAGTTGTCTGGTACGGTGGGGTGACAATTGTGCCAAAGGGAGAAGACCCAGTGCCCTCGATAGGATACGTCCCGTTTTATTCAGCCGGGGCTTACCGCCCGAACGGTGAAACAGGGTGACAAACTCTTTGGATTTGAATGATTCGTCAACCTCCAGGAACCGGAATACCTTCTGCAGGGTGTCCATCCGTTTCGCGAGCAGCTCTTCCTGGGTGATGATCAGGATACGTTCCAGTGGATAAAAACGCAGGTATTGCGAGATCTGTAGAAAATAGCGACTGCGGTTGACATAGCCTTTGGTGTCCTTTCCACCCAAAGCATCCTGAATAGAGCGACGTTCGCTTTTTTCCCGGAAGCGATGTGAATAGTCGGAAACAATCCGGTCCAAAGGGTTGCGCAGGATATAGATCAGTTTGGCGTCGGGAACCAGGGAATGCATGCGTTGCGGTACTTTGCCGTGGTAGGGATAATTGGTGTATCCGGGAGAAGACTCTCCCCGGATAAAGGCTTCTTCCTGAAAATGGGATGCGTACCAGTTGATCCCCCGGTTCCAATTTCTAAGCTCGATAAAGAAATCGAGTTCTTTGTGATGCGACATCCAAATTTCCGGGTGAACGGCAAGATAACGATGCAGGCTTGTTGTTCCAGCCTTCATAGCACCGATCACAAACAGATTCGGTAAGTATTCTTTCATGGTATTACCTTGATCTCAGGTGTACTTTTGGTAAGCGTGCGCAATAAAAAAATGTTAACCTTAATTTTTTTCACAACCCCTTGAATCCTCGAACCCCAAGCCATCGGCTTCAGCCGATGGTAGTTGACTAAATCTCCTCAAATACTATGTAAACTATACTATCATGTCCCTTATTGTGCAATATCAACCTTCATATTTTGCACAACTAATTGTCAAACACAACGAGGGGTTATCAAGCCTTCCGGTGTTGTTCGCACCACCTGCAGCAGGTTGGCGGGCAAGGCCCGGCAATCTTCGACGATGCCGGTGATTCAGCAAAGTTTGCTGCCGACTTTGGTCGGACGGATTATTTATTGATGGAGCCGTAAAACCCGTCGCAATCCGACTGATAATGTATGATTTTGTTAAAACGGTTGTATAAAAAACCACACATTGCTAAATAAGGGCATTTACTACCAACGTATTCGTGTAGATCCCGCAGTCCAGTCTTCTAATAATTATATTGAATAATTGAGGTAGATTAGTCAAAAATTCTTCCATGTTATTTTCTTCTGTATAATTTTTTTTCATCTTGGCACCCGTTTTGCTTCATTCATGCTTCCAATAATCCTTTGCCATGTTGTTTTTACAACATGGCGATAATCCCCGCCATCACCTGCCCCTATATTTTAGACGGCAGGCGGATCGTTTTCGTTCAGGCGAAGCGGGCGGGGGCTGATGTGAATAAAAATTGCTCGAAAAGGCAAACCACTCGAGAGAGTGGGACGCAAAGCCACTGATCCTGCTTAACAAAAAAGCAGGAAAGCAGAGCTGCCGGGTGGGCCATTCCGTAATCGCGTTATCAGGCGATATGGGGTGGAAACGGCACTTCTGTTAGCCGCGTCCCGCACGGTACTTGCGGGAATTTAATAGGTTAATGGAGGTGTTGATTTGAAAAAGTTAGGATCTGTTTTCCAAAGAACAATAAATTATGTTGGTATAATATTCGGGGCTAAATCCTGCGGCATCCGATTTCCTCTTTATTTTCTCTCTTTAGTCCTTGCTCTTGCGCCTTTACCGGCCAACGCTGCTGCGGTTAGTCTTGCCTGGGTCAAAAGCCCGGATCCCGACATTGCCGGCTATAAAATGCACTACGGCAATTCCAGCGGAAATTATCAATATACCGTTAATGTGGGAAATTCCACCAGCTGCACCATCTCCGGTCTTAACGAGGGTACAACCTATTATTTCGCTGCCACTGCCTATGACAGCCAACAGAATGAAAGTGGCTTTTCAAACGAGGTGAAAGCCTATGTTTTACCTAAAGTAGTCCAGGACCCTGTTGGCAGTCTGGATTATTGCCGCGACTTCGGACCTTGTGCTGCTGGTGAGGGTGACTGTGATAATGACAGCGAATGTGCATCCGGTTTAACTTGTGTGCAGGTTATCGGCACGGATACCTGCCAGCAAAGTAGTACGGTAACACTTCCCGTGGGAGATCTGGATTACTGTCGCGACTTTGGACCTTGTGGTCTTGGTGAAGGTGACTGTGATAATGACAGCGAATGTGCATCCGGTTTAACTTGTGTGCAGGTTATCGGCACGGATACCTGCCAGCAAAGTAGTACGGTAACACTTCCCGTGGGAGATCTGGATTACTGCCGTGACTTTGGACCTTGTGGTATTGGTGAGGGTGACTGTGATAGTGACAGTGAGTGTGCGTCCGGCCTGACCTGTGTGCAGGTTACGGGCACGGATACGTGCCAGAGTAGTTCACTTCCCGTAGGTGATTTGGATTACTGCCGCGATTTTGGACCCTGTTCTGCCGGCCAGGGCGATTGTGATAATGACGGTGAATGTCAAAGCGGCCTGATTTGTGCCCAGGTACCCGGTGTCGATATTTGTCAGAATCCCTGATTTTGATGTGGCCGCAAAAAGGCACAAAGAACACAAAAGTATAATTTTACACTTAATTATTTCAATAGGTTATAAGTTAAAAATTTGAGAATTTTGACTTTTTACGGGATTGTCAATATTGATGGCGCTACGCTTTATCGATTTTAAAACAAGCGAACCGCTGAATTTCGAAGAATTGAATCACTTCAGGCTTCGCCTTCGGCCCGACAGGTTGCTCTGTCTTTTTTTTAATAGACAGAATACATTATTCGACGTTGGACGTTCAATGTTGGACGTTCATTTTTTTTAGTTAACCCGTCATATAAAAATAGCAAAGACCAAAGTTTCTTCTACGATCAGACTGGCCGTTTTTTTTAGCCAGAGGCGGCGCTTATATGTAATAAAACAAACACCCCCCTTTCCGGGAGGAACCAGTGCCGAGCGTTCCCTCTCTACAGGAAACTGCGGACGAGTATCTAAAGCACTGAAAAGAATATAAAAATCAGCAAAATAAGGTCACCACACCCGGCATAAAATCTTCCTTGACAATCCAATCCGTGTTTGATAACTCAATACTGTTAATTTCCGCTCATTGTACGTTTCCATGCACGTTTCCAGATATTGGGATGTAGCCGAATTCGGTACACAATTCATTGTTTTCGCTTATTGTGGTCTCTAAAAAGCGATTTCTTATCAATAGAATTAAATCAATGCCTCCAGTTCTATTTACATATTATGAATTAAGATCCTTATTTCCTATGTAATTTTTTTCATAATAGGATGTAACTTTTTTCATAATAATATTTTTATAACACAATACTTAGGGTACCACAATGGCCGAACACAACATATTGAAATGTATGATTCTTGCATAATTAACACAGGAACTGTTTTATAATTCTGTCTGCCGATGGATGTGTTAATAAGGATATCGGTGTAAACTACCAAGAAATTTAAAAGCAGTAATTAAAGGGGAGGGGGGAGCCATGGAAAGAGTGAATAAGGTCGGGCATTGTTTAGCGATTACTTTAGTAACTTTTTTTCTTCTTACAGTAAGCCAGGCCCAGGGTGCGGCTGTTAATTTTCCGGGGGGTTGGCTTTGCAACGGCAACATCGCGATCACTTACGTAGACGCGGATAACGATTACAGTACGGGGGTCCAGGTCGGTTCGACCTGGTATCCAAATGAAACCCAATTGGCGCTTTATCACATAAAGGGCGATATTGATCTGGGCGGAGATGGCATATTTTTCAGTTTCATCGGCACTAACTGTGGTGAGACGAACTGGCAAACGCAGAGGGGTAAATTTGTCATAAGATTTATCGATGCGCTGGCACCTGGCTGGGTTTGGAACAACCAAAGTACCTGGCAGGAAAAAAAAATACAAAAGGCGGACTTCAGATGGTCGCATGATTGGTGTTCCAACTATAACGAATACTATGGAATAAATGATCCCAGGAACGTCTGGAACCCAATACCGTATTTCAAAGCAACGGCATACGAACACTGGAGTGCAGGCGGGGCCGTCGTCGATTCGACCACCACTTCAGGCTTACAGACATTGGAAGGGACCGCCGGATTTTCGGAAATATACTTTGCAACGGATTTTTGCGAAAATACGGTCCGGGATTTACAAGTCTTTGCAAGTTCGGGCGGCGGTTGTCCGCCTGTGGGCAGTTTGGATTACTGCCGGGATTGTGGACCGTGTGCGGCGGGCGAAGGGGATTGCGACACTGACAGTGAGTGTCAGAGCGGCTTGACCTGCAATCAGGTTCCGGGAACCGATACCTGCCAGCCATCGGGTGGTTGTCCGCCTGTGGGCAGTTTGGATTACTGCCGGGATTGTGGACCGTGTGCGGCGGGCGAAGGGGATTGCGACACGAACAGTGAGTGTCAGAGCGGATTGAGCTGCAATCAGGTTCCGGGTGTCGATACCTGCCAGCCATCGGGTGGTTGTCCGCCTGTGGGCAGTTTGGATTACTGTCGGGATTGTGGACCGTGTGCGGCGGGCGAAGGGGATTGCGACACGAACAGTGAGTGTCAGAGCGGATTGACCTGCAATCAGGTTCCGGGTGTCGATACCTGCCAGCCTGCTGCTTGTCCGCATCCTGTGGGCAGTTTGGATTACTGCCGCGACTGTGGGCCCTGTGGGGCCGGGCAAGGTGATTGTGACAATAACAGTGAATGTCTGAGCGGTTTGACCTGTGTTCAGATCCCAGGTGTCGATACTTGCCAATAACCATAGCACAATTCATGGGTTTTTAGCGCAACGGCGTTGAAAATGATGAGTTGCCGGAAAAGATATTTGTGACAAAGATCTTGAGCGGTTAGCCGGTTTAGCCGGGAAACGGAAGTGAAGCCTCCCTTTGATTAAGGTGGGGGGGCTCCACAATAAGAAGGGGTTTGGTCGCGTGAAAAGCAAAAAGAAGCTTATCTTGCTGTCAACGTTTGTTGGTTTTGCGTTGCTGCTATCAGTATTTTTTCTATTTTTATTTCAAAGTATTTCGATGATAAATATTTTATATAAATCACCGGGAATCATAGCAAATAACAACGATCGTCCCGGAAATAAGCTTACTGAAAATCAATTGGATCCAGGTGCTGGAGGTAATGAAAATCAGATATTTTCGGCTGAAGAGGAAAACCCTAAAGACACCCCGGCTTTAGATGGCCAAAAAGAAAATTACCGGGAGAAAAATAATTACAAAATCGCTTCTAAATTGGACCCTAAACTTGAGCCGGCCAATAATAATCCGGATCCATTAGAGAATTATCTTGGCCTTCAAGAAAATAAAGCCATGCTGATGGATCAGTTGGAAGAATTGTTAGCTAACCGCGATTATTCAGACCAATTGGTAAATACCGTAAATCAGCTTGCCTGGATAGGTGATAGCGATGCTCTCGCAGCTTTAGTAGACAGTTATCAAAAAACAAAATACGACGGGGACCTGAGCAGTAAGATTTTAAATGCAATATCAAAGATAAAAAATCCGGAAGTTGTATACGATTTAGGCGATTACATGAATGATGCAATAGATGACGAGGATGATACCCTTTTAATGCCAGTCGCCACTGCATTATCAAATATCGGATCCGAAGAGGCAACTGACATGTTAATCCAGGCTCTCTCAACGACTCCGGGCAGTGACAATGCTGATTCAATTGTTTCAAAAGCAATTGCTAATATTCGGAATACCGGTGTGGCGCCTATTTTAGTGAATATGATTGAAAAAAAAGTTAATGGGTACGAAGGCGCAATGGCGGCTTTACTGAAGTTGGGCGATTTTGGGACTGAAAAAATAGCAAAGTTATTAACTCAAGATGAAAATATTGAATACAGGGAAAAACTCTTATCCGTGACTGAGACAATGCCATTCGATGAAGAAACCTATTATACCATCAATAAGCTGGCCGAATTAAATGAAGATTTCGAAGATGTTTTCAGGAAGGCGGGAAACAACTTAGCAAAAAAAGATGGGAATGGAGACTATGGATTTAAGGAGTAAATATCTGAATTTTTTAGCAATGACACTTCTTTGCCTAACAGGGCGTCTGAAGTTCCCAATTTTATGCCTCCAGGGCTTTGTATAGTTCATAGCGGGTCCTCAAGTAAACCCCTATGTTGCATAAACAACATGGCAAAGAATAGCTAATGGTCCGTTATTATAACCGATATCATAGTGCAAACACCATTTCCTGGATATTCCTATTTGTGAATTTAAAGGATGGAGTCGATTTTGCCATGTTGTTTACCCTGCGGGAAAGCCGGAGAACTTCAGATCCTGTGTTGTCAAGGATTCGAGGTAAACGACTACAACTTCACCCTTGACGCCTTGGCTCTGAAGCCCTCCGGCTTTTGCAACGTTAGGGTAAATCAGTTTAAATTTTTCGATTTCAGGAATGAGCTTTTTATTTGAATATAAAAGAGGAATAGAAATAAACAAATTTTGTAATGAAGTAAACAAAAAAGTTTTAAAAAAAAGGGGGGGGGGCAGCATGCGAGGACTTAAAGGCATAAGCTATTTAATATTTTTTTTGATAATTTCGGCGCCAATCGTATCGCAAGCGGCCAGCAATTGGACTGCCCAGGAGATTCAGGAGCTTAAAGCGCTTTATCCCAATCCCGATGACATTGAGATAATCGATCTGGAGTTCCAGACTGAGAATCATGGGTGGCTGATTGCCGAAACTTCATCATCTAATGGGCAGACCTACGTGTATCGGACAAACGATGGCGGTAAAACTTGGTCGCAAGTTTTTCACTCAGTCCTGATGAAATATAAAGATATAGTCTTTGACGAAACAGGCAATTTTGGTCTTATCTTATACGATGAGACCCGGATAATATCAGGATGGCCCGATTTTAAGACAATTACGATTCAAGGCGTTAAAGTAACAACGAACGGTGGAACAAGCTGGGTTTCGCGACCCTTTCCAGGTAATCATGGATATATCTGGGGGGTTGAAGCAAGATGGCCCTCTTATATTTGGGCAGTAGGCGAATCTTCTACAATTCTTTACAGTTCTAATTACGGCCAAAGCTGGAAATTAATTAGCAGCCCTGTCGCGAATAAAACATTTTGGGGTATCTACGTTGATCCCGACGATATGGTTTATGGCGGGGGTTGGGGAATAATTCTCGGTGCTGCGCGACTTTACGCTTCTGATGCACAATATGGCGGTCATTGGAACGATGCCAGCGCCAACATATCCTATATGGATACCGTTGACTTTGTAAAGAGCCATGGCGTCGGCATTTGGAATAGCTTTGGCCAGGGTGGATCGATATACTACTCCGGATATCCACCCGAAGGAGGTGTTACGCCCTGGACAGCAGCGACGCTCCCGGAACAACTTGTGCCAAGCGATGTCGATATGGTTACGACATGGCAGGGTTGGGTAGCCGGGCGCAATGCTTTCGGCAAGATTGAGGGTAAAATTTACAAGACTGCGAATTATGGAAAAACCTGGTCGATAGATTTAGAGGCCGATGATCTTCTCATTTTATTTTCAAGTTGGACAGGTTCAAGTGCGCTTAATACGATATCGATGATCAATGCCAGTGTCGGCTATGCTGCCGGTGACGGATACTATCTGTTTAAGTACCGGCCCTGTTCATTGCCCATAGGTCACCTGGATTATTGCCGTGATTGCGGACCGTGCGCCACGGGGCAGGGTGATTGCGATACGGATAGTGAGTGTCAGAGCGGATTGAGCTGTAATCAGGTTCCGGGTGTCGATACCTGCCAGCCATCGGGTGGTTGTCCGCCGGTGGGCAGTTTGGATTACTGCCGGGATTGTGGACCGTGTGCGGCGGGCGAGGGTGATTGCGACAGTGACAGTGAGTGCCAGAGCGGATTGAGCTGTAATCAGGTTCCAGGCACCGATATCTGCCAGTCTGCGGGTAGTTGTCCGCCTGTGGGTAGTTTGGATTACTGCCGGGATTGTGGACCGTGCGCGGCGGGCGAGGGTGATTGCGACAGTGACAGTGAGTGTCAGAGCGGCTTGACCTGTAATCAGGTTCCGGGTGTCGATACCTGCCAGTCTGCTGCTTGTCCGCATCCGGTGGGCAGTTTGGATTATTGCCGCGATTGTGGGCCCTGTGGCGTCGGACAAGGCGATTGCGACAATAACGGCGAATGCCAGAGCGGCCTGGTCTGTGTTCAGGTTATAGGCACCGATACCTGCCAGACGCCGTAATCCGCAACCAGGCAGATGAATTGTATCAGGAGATAGTCGTTTTGGAACATCGGGCAGAGCCAGAAATGGCTCTGCCTTTGCTATCTATTTATATAGACAAGATTTACAGAATTATCAGGATTTATTTTGGACTCTTATTTCTCTATCATGCTCATCCTTGTGATCCTGTCAGAAAAAGATGAGACGGCAAATGAGCCTTAAAAACGAAAGCCTATTTATATTCTTTGTATTTTTTTGCTACATAATCTTAATTTCAACAGCCGGCGCAGCCAACAGAATCATGCCGCTGGGGGATTCCATCACAAGGGGCGTAGTCGGCAGTACCGACGACACAGGATATCGACGCTCGTTGTATATTACATTGATTGATGCCAGCTTCTCAGTCGATTTCGTCGGAAGCCATTACAACGGCATTCTAAATGATTTTGACAAGGACCATGAAGGGCATGGTGGTTGGAGGGCCGATGAAATTGTCTCCGGAAGGTCTGCGGAGCCATGGGAAGGCAAACTGGACGAATGGCTGGTTGCCGAAGAACCGGACATCGTCTTATTACATATCGGAACCAATGATATTAGTTTCAACAACCAAAACTGGACTGAGATTGAAGATATTCTGGTTGTGATTGATGACTACGAGTTCGCATCCGGCAAAGCCGTATGGGTGATTCTATCCCTTATTATCGATCGCAGTTGCGTTCCATTCATTGAACCGTGTGCAAAATCGGCGGAGACAACCGCTTTTAACAATGATGTCAGAGATTACGTCTTTTTCCCCAGATATAACGGGGGAGATAAAATCATTCTGGTGGATATGCAAAATGATGCCGGTATTGATTACGACCGATCTCCCGTCGGCGATATGTCTGATGATCTTCATCCATTCGATACCGGCTATGCCAAAATGGCGGACCTCTGGTTTTCCGCTCTGAGGGGTGTTTTGCGGCCTTGCCCCTGGCCTTCAGGCCATTTGGACTACTGCCGCGATTGTGGCCCATGCGCCGAGGGCATAGGGGACTGTGATAATAACAGCGAATGTGAGGGCGGACTAGTTTGTGTACAGATTCCAGGCGTCGATACTTGCCGGAGTGAGGCCTGTGCACTTCCTTTGGGTCATTTTGATTATTGTCGCGATTGTGGACCTTGTGCCGAGGGTGAAGGCGATTGCGATAGCGACAGTGAGTGTGAGAGCGGACTGGTCTGTAACCAAGTCCCAGGAGTTGATCAATGTGAACCGGTTTGTCCATACCCCGTGGGTCACTTAAATTATTGCAGGGATTGCGGTCCCTGTACGGAAGGCGAAGGTGATTGCGATAACAATAGTGAATGTCAGGCGGATTTAACCTGCGTGCAAATACCAGGCGTCGATACTTGCCGGCGTGAGGGCTGTACACTTGCCTTGGGTGATCTTGATTACTGCCGCGATTGTGGGCCGTGTGCGGAAGGCGAAGGTGATTGTGATAGCGATGGGGAATGTCAGAGCGGCCTGGTCTGCGTCCAGATTCCGGGGACCGATACCTGCCAGGCACCGTAACTACCGTTATGAGTAGTTACAGCTTTAATATAGCATTGAAAACCTGGTCCTCCGGACCCGGGTATCTTATCTACTATTGTGCTTTTCGTTCCTTTTTGAGGGCCTACCAATTTAGGGTATTGGAAGAATGAAACCGATATTAACGGTAAGTGGTTTTGTTGCAATATTATTCAGCACTACTGCAGCCATCGGAGCATTGCGGCACATACCATCGAAATACTATTCACGCCATCACACAATTCCAATGCGTCTGCGCGAGGGATGTACTATTGGTCTGGCTAATGGAGATGTGACCGTGGATGGCCGCCCTATCATGTGGAAGGTTCGTGATATTACCGCAGCACGTCAGCAGCTTGTTCATGTTTCAAGCACTCCTAATGATTATATTGGTGTTCGCAGCCAGGACGGTGAGGTTGCGATGGGCTTAAATGAGGCCGGGGTGGCCGGGGGAAATCCTTTTGTTTATACGCCGGGCATAACCGCACCGAATAAGACTTTATTAAATTACATACTAAAAACCCACGACAATCTAAATGACATTAGAGACTATATTCACGCAAGCGTTGAATCTTCTTCTGATTTTTCCGGCTGTTTTCCGTTTATCGATGCAAATGACAATGCCAGCATGTTCGAGGTCAACAGATCAAATTGGGTTTTAGAATATGATAGCATGGCCCCTGACCGTGAAGCACAGGGTCTTTTGGGTTTTGTCGTCCGGGCAAACGAATTTCATCAGCAAACAAACGGCACCGATGATATTGATATATTAGGGCGTTATTACAGCGGAACGTAGAATGTATCAGGATTGGTCAGCATCGGTGAGCTTGGTGTCAAAACGATCGTCCAGGGCAATGACCAAGCGAATGGTTATGAATTTATACGCTATGGTCCGGGTCGATTGCTATCTACAATTGCAAGAAACACGACCGTGTCTGCGATGGCCGTGCATGGCGTTGCATCGAATGAAGATCCCGGGTTGGCGACGATGTGGGTAATTTTGGGACCAACGAATTATAGTATTGCCGTGCCGACATGGGTCATTGTTTCCGACATTCCGGAGAGGCTTGGCAACGGCGACATGTATGATCGCGCCCGGTCTCTATACAATAAATGGGAGGAATTGAGCACACAGAGGAGTATTTTTCCAGTTGAAGCCCACATTTTTGGCTCAGTCGTTAATGAATTACTGCCGCATTGGCGCGCTGAAGGGTTGCCATCCGTCGACGAAGTCAGTCGTATTGAACACCGCATGGCGAACGACGCCTATAGTCTCCTCGATTGCCTTGACAACTCCCAAAATAACAATATGGCTCCTAACGTGAGCTTCCAGGCAGACCCTTCTGAACTAACAGTGAACTTTGAGTTAACAGCAAGCGATGTGGACGGAACCATCGATCAGGTAAAATGGAACTTTGGTGATGATACTACGTCGACAGAGATTTCCCCTTCCCACACCTATGCCGAAGCCGGAACCTATCTTGTTTCCAGCACGGTCACGGATGACGACAGCGTAAGTCTTACAAGCTGGATGTACCTTGATGTTGCACCCGTCTGTCCGCATCCTGTCGGCCATGCGGATTATTGCCGCGATTGCGGACCGTGTGCTGAAGGCGAAGGGGACTGCGATGGTGATGGGGAGTGTCAGAGCGGATTGTACTGTGTGCCGGATCTGCAGGTTCCAGGCAGCGATATTTGTTCGATGACTGCTGATACCTGCCCGGGTGATAGTAACTTCGATATGGATGTTGACGGAGTGGATCTCGCGGATTACATATTCGATTCGGGGGGACTTGGTTTGGATGAGTTTGCGCTAAACTTCGGGAAGATAAATTGTCCTTAAAATCCATTTACAAAAATGGTCGGCACGCTATTTACACCAAGTTCATTACCATATTTCATAGTTTTATATGATTTTTATTT
>JAJRVC010000642.1 GCA_024277475.1 Deltaproteobacteria bacterium | reverse complement strand
GGACCATTATCATAATCTCATCGTCCGACGGGGACATTACGACGTGTTTTTATTGGTAGCCAGAGAAATTCTGCGACGGTGCCCGATTGCCTTCGGCGTGGCGATCGTGGAAAATCAGCGCGATGAAACCCAAATCATTCGTGCCATACCGGCCGCTGAAATTGAGGCCACGGAATACCAACTGCTGAGAAAAGCCAAGCGACTGTTCCCACGGATCCCGATAGACCCGATCGATCTGCTCATCGTCGACCGCATGGGCAAGGAAATCAGCGGCACCGGCATGGACCAGAATGTCATCGGTCGCAGTGTAATCCCCTACCATCGTCCTTCGATTAAAAACGACATCATGCGGATATTTGTGCGCGATTTGACTTCCGGCTCCGAAGGCAACGCCACAGCCATCGGCAACGCAGACTTTACCACCAGACGGTTGGTGAAAAAAATTAATCACCAGGCAACCTATATGAATGCCGTCACATCTTCGTGTCCGGAAGCCGCAAGAATACCGCCTTATTACGACAACGACCGGGAGGCTATTGATACCGCGCTTAAAACCATTGGTCCGGTAGAACCTCAAAACGCCAGAGTGGTTCATATCCTGGACACACTCAGGCTTGAAGAACTGTATGTCTCCGAAATCATGCTTCCTGAAATCGAAAAAAGAAAGGACATCAGCGTAAATGGCACCCTCGGCCCGATGAAATTCGACAAAAATAAAAATCTGGTTTCCAAATTCAGAACTCTTGACATCTCGTAAAATTGAGATACGACAAAAATATCTGTCATCGTTTGGATAATATTGAATTTAGGTGAATAGTAAGGATTTTCGCTGAAGAACTGCTCTAATTTAGAAATAAGCCTGAAAGGGGGCTATCCTATGAAGTTCAAAGATAAAGTCGTTTTGGTAACAGGCGGTGGTACGGGTCTCGGCCGAGCCATGTGCCTCCAATTTGCCGGCGAGGGCGCGGCCGTAATTGTCAACTATTCAAAGTCGAAAAAGCGGGCGGAAGAAGTCGTTGGCCGGATTGAAGCCATGGGTAGGCAGGCAGCCGGCATCCGGGCCGATGTTTCCAATGACAGCCAGGCACGGCAGTTGATTGAAAAGACAGTTGCACGATTCGGTCGCCTGGATGTGCTGATCAACAACGCCGGTTGGACACGCTTCATACCGCATAACGAGTTGGAGGAACTAAGCGAGGAGGTTCTGGAAAACACCTGGTCCGTGATCGTTAAGGCCCCGATTTACTGCACCCGGGCGGCAGCTCCCCATCTCAGAGAAAACAGCGCAGGCTCTGTGATCAACATGACATCAGCAGCGGCCTATACCGCCATGGGAAGTTCCGTGATTTACTGCGCCGCCAAGGCCGCTCTCGCCTCCATTACCAAGTCCCTGGCCCGGGCATTGGCACCGGAGATCAGGGTGAATGCCATTGCGCCTGGTTTTGTGGATACGGGGTTTGTGAATTGGTCGCCGGAAGAGCTCAAGCACCTGAAAAGAAAAACCCGTCTCGGACGCCCCGTCGTTCCCGAAGACATCGCCGAAGCGGCCGTTTACCTGGCCGCCGATGCTCATTCAACAACCGGACAGACGATTTTAGTTGATGGCGGTGTCGTTGCTCTTGGGCCGAATGCGTAAGGAAAATAGGAACTCGCATGTCTCGAATTTTAAAACATGCCGGGGGTGTTATTTTCGGTACGGACTATAATCCTTTTTTTGTGCCTTCGTGGATTTACCCTGTTAAATCACAATCAGGCTCTTAAGGATTCTAATTGTCATGGTGTATCCCCGGGCGAATAGTCGACCTTTCCGCTTTGATCGCCGTCCGCCTCCGGTTGCGCAGAGCTCCTAGCCTCATTTGGGCGTTTCTTATCTTTGCTGCCCTTCTTTGGCTCGTCCGCCTTTCTCAAGATTACGAACTCGCCCCTGGATCCGGTGAAAATGCCTTTCTCCGGCCCCTCCTCCCGGTTATTACGCGGTTCGTAAGGCTCGATTCCGGTGCAGCCTGTCATGATAAATGCAATCAACAACAAGATTGCCGGCCACCAAATTTTGCGGCGATGTCTTGTATGAATAGGCATTAGAACCTGACCCTTGCTCCGATTGTCCCCACGTTCATGTCCTGGACACTGGGTTCAATATCCCGACTAAGCGAATACAGACGATACTGCAGGTAGAGCTCAGTACCGTAATCTTCAAATTGTTGGACCGCCGCCCCGCCGACCGAATAGCCGTCATCCCTGCCGGTGGGAAGATTCATAGAGCGGGTGTAATCGAGACCGAAGGCGGTTTGACCGACGGAGAAAAAACGCGTCAGCCAGCCGGCCTTGGCATAAAAGTTAGTGGCGTCGCCCTGGTGGTCACGATCCTCCAGACCGGCTGACAGGGTCAGATTCAGCCCGGTAGCTTCGTGCAGGGTTGAACACGAACCGTCGTAAATCAAATCGGTATTGTCCTTGTTTGGATTGGAGATCGCAAAGGCAGCGGCGGCCTTGAAGCCCAGACCCTGCCCTGCCCACCACAGGGAAGTATCCCAGCGCTGATCGGAAACGATTCCCCCCTGGAGTCTGAAATTCCAGAAAGTGGGCGTGTCATAACGCACCCGGTTCTTGCGACTTAGTCCATCCAGATCTTTAAACGCATCGGAAACCGAGATACCGGTGAGTTTGTCGCCCCGGTTTTCCCGAAACAGAATTCCCCCGGCAATGTCGGCAATACTTGCATACAGAACCACATCGGTTTTAGAAAAATCGACCTCGGCCGCATTGTTGGAAGCCGTATCTCCCTTGCCGAGGTAAAGTCTACCGAAACGCACGCTGGCCAAGGAAAGATCGGCCCAGCGCATGCTGAAAAAATCGGACGAATTTTCGTTATTCTGATTGACTTCACCGGATTCGTTGGACGTCATCGCGACTTCAAACCGTGAACCGAGTGTCAGGTCATTGGTTGCACGGGCGGTGCCGATAAAGCGCACCCGGGTGTTGCTGGCGTCGCTGTCCACGAAATACGCCGTGGTGTTCTTACCGTCATCGATGACGTTCACCGCCCGGTGGACCTGCCCGGAGATGGCCAGTTTAACCCGCGGCTGACCCGAGGTAACCGCCTTGCCGGTCGTCATTACCTCCAACGTCGCATGCTTGGCGGCATCAGCCGCCTGATCCGCCTTGGACTTGGCTTCCGTGGCCTGGGTCTGCGCGTCGGTGGCTGTTTGCTTCAATTGGTTCAATTGTTGCTGCATCGATTCCAATTGTTGCTGCTGTTGCTTGATGAGGCGTTCCAGTCTTTCAATTGTCTTGGCGTCTATGGTTCCCCCCTCGGCTGCAACCTTACCTACAAAAAGCACCGGGACTGCCAGCAACAGCCCGACAAAAACAATGAATGCGTTTCGTTTCCTCATCACCTTATTCTCCTATCAATTTTTCTTATTTCAGTTTATCACCCGGATATAGAAGGTTACTATGATAAAAAAACAGTATGGCTTTCTCAACGATCTTTGCCCGTTTGTGTATATGTAAACTTTAGAATAAATTCATAAAACCGGCAATAGGAATCTATAATTATACTTACCATAAAGTGCAAAAAATACAAAGGTGCATATAAATGAATCAAGCGCGTTGTTTGAATAGATACCCGGATCCAGAGGGCCCGGCACTGATTCCTCCCCTCCCTGAAAGGGAGTGTTTGTTTAATTACATAAGTGCCTAATCCTCCAAACCAACGGCGGACAAGAGTGAAGTAAAGTGGGCTAAAGTTAAGGAATTCTATCTTTTTTTATAAACGACAGAGCGGCCTGTCGGGTCGTAGCCGAAGGCGAAGCCTGAAGCGAACCATTAACTTTAGATCACTTATAACCCTTGTCCGCCGTACTTTGGAGAATTAGATCACTTCACACTTTGTATTATTTTCAAGGCAGGGCCAGTTATTGATAGCCTGGCTCAGCGGACCAGGTTTTCGATGATAGAATAAAATTCAATTAGATTATAAGCAAATTTGTGGGATATTCCCCATCCTCGGAGAAAGAGCAGGTCAAACGGCCGGAAGTCTTTCCAGAGGGGAACAAGAGATGCCGGCTGTAGGACGCGGCTTGATGAGTTGTCCCAAGTTGTTGATTTGGGAGGATTTTAAGAAGCGTTTTGAAAAGGTGCCGCCTGCAATGCCCGGTGAGCCGAAAGATTGCTGATTTTTTGCCAAATTTGGATTCCATCAAGGCATCGAACATATACCGGTGAAAACCGAGGTCTCCAATTCAAAAAATTTCAATAACCTGGAGTTCTGCGTAGGGTTGTTCAATATTCGGCCCGCTCTAAACCCCAATGATAGGGGAAAACTTGCTAACTAATCAATGCCCTGACATCTTCCGGTTTCATACCCTTGATCCCCAAATCATCAACCGTAAGGCCTTCTGTGAAATAATCCACGTCCGTCATTGTGGAGGCAATCTGGAGGACGGCATCGATTTTAGGCGTTGGGACATCCCACATGCGGCCGATCGACGACCAGGGTGACAGCCCAAAAGGCAGATCCTCATTTAAGTAGCGGGTGTTGATGGAGGCAGGTGCCGGGAAGGCGGGATCGCCATGTATCGGACTTTTCCGCAGGGTTTCGGATAACGTTTTTTTCTTAAGTGAATATTTCGCATAGAGACTTTCAAGTGCATTTTTAAAGGCAATTCCATCGCTGCTGATCTTTTTGAGCAGCAACATACGCTCGGCGTCCAGCTCTAACATCACCTTGCAGACCGACTCGGTAGCTCCATCCATATAGAGGTTCCAACCTTTGCCACCCGTCGCTTCTATCCTTCCGGCATTAAACAATACCATGGGAGGATGAACGATGGGATTCAAGTTGTTAATGCTGGTCGTCCAGACATTTTCGGCTGCAATAAACTGTGGAAATACCGGATTGATCAAGTTTAAAAATTCGTTTGTTCGACCGGCCGGCAAGGCGGCTACCGGCAGTTGATTCTTTATGCCGATACAAGCAACCAGACCAGGCTCACGCGCGCGGGTGGCATAAAGTAAAGACATGGTCTCCACCGGTGTCACCCGGGTGGTCACGCCGATTTCGTGCATCCATTTTTTAAATCTCAGCGCCCCGAAATTAGAAGTGAAGAGGATAAACTGTCCGTCCTCGAAATGGTTAATCAGCGCTTTGCTGAAAGGCTCATGTGCATAAGCCGAGCCGCCAATAATAATAACGTCAACGCCCTTGACGGCTTCTTTCAAATCGGTCGTAATCATATTCAGTCTGGCAAAACCGTTGCCGGCGTCGCCGGATATCTCGATGCCGCCTATTTTCTCAATAGCACGAAGATTATCCTCAAATTCAGGCACCTCGGCCAGATTTACGGAGAATCCTTTAAGGGTGATGTCGGCTGCATAAGCCTGACCCGAATTTCCGGTGCCGAGAACTGCAAACCTGGGTCTGTTTTCCGATTCTATCACGTCTGTCTCCTTTTTAGGTTTTCCCGGGGTTAGTTCTTTTTAGCGTCGATTTTCAAATAATCCCGGGTATACTTCTTGAGCTTTTCTTCATCCAGGCTGACGCCAAGGCCGGGGGCCTCCGGCACCGTTACAACAGCCCGCGAGATATTTTTCCTGAAGTCGGTGATGTCGTCCGACATTCTTAGCACCGACATATAGGCGTGCCCCATGTCCAGCAGGTTAGGCAGCACACAGCCCAACTGCAAAGAGGCCGCCTGGGTAATGCCGAACTCCAACATGCTGTTCATCAGAATCTTGAGGCCGAAAGCATCGGCTGTCTCTGCAATTTTCCTGGCTTTGCTCAGTCCGCCGTTCTTTGAAATTTTTAAACTGAACGCATCCACTGCCTGTGCGCGAATCAGGGCGGTTGCTTCTTGAATAGAAGCTATGCCTTCATCCGCACTTACAAGGCAAGGTGCCCGGCTGCGAATACGCCTAAGCCCGCTTATGTCGTAACGGTCAATCGGCTGTTCAAGCAAATCCGGGCGACTGCCGCCGATGCCGTCGATAAACATCATTGTTTCGGCCACTGTCCATCCCTGATTGGCATCGATAATAATGTTTAACTGGTCACCGAACATTTTTTTGGCAGAGACCATGCGGTTGACTTCATCAGTAATCGGCAGGGCACCCATCTTAATCATAACGGATTTGTACCCGCTTTCGATTAGCTCTCCTATCAACTCAGCATCCTCTTCAGGTGTTCCGCTCCCGATAGGACCCAGCAGCGACACTTTATCCTGGCATAGGCCTCCCAGCAGCATGTGCGCGGGCAGCTTGTTGACCTTGCCGACAATATCAAAAAGAGCCATATTCACCGCCCCCCGGGCCAGCAGATTACCGTGTACCCGCATGTCTAAATCGGATTCTATGGCAGTGATACAGGTAGGGTTCCGTTCCATCAAATGCGGAGCGATAAGATCGCGGATAACAACCATAACCGTGGCGGGGGTTTCGTCGGTAAAAGGATTCAACGGGTCCGCCTCGCCAAGACCGATGATGCCCTCGTCCGTGTGAACTTTTAAAATGACTGCCTCGGCATCATAGCGGGTGCCGTAAATCTTCGATAATTTATACGGTCTGACAAAGGGTATCGAAATATGGAATAGCTCCAGTGCGGTAATCTTCATTTTGATCTCCCATTAATTCATCAAAACGTCTGAAAAGAAAACGGCCACTATGAGGTCAGGGCAACGATCTCTTCCGGCTTCTTATCGGCAATTCCAAGTTTTTCAAGACTCGTTCCCGTTGAAACATAATCCACGCCGTGAAGCCACGAAGTCAACCGGACGGTTAATTCAATAATCGGTGTTTCAACCGCTGCTTTTTCCGCCAGTTGCAAAGCGGGAACATTTAAACCCGGTACATCTTCGGTGAGATAACGACTTCTCACGTTGTGGCCGACGACATCTTGATAAGGGCTTTCAGGACTGTTTGAATATTCATAATATGTTTTGGTATCATTTTGGCCGTAATACATTTTCAGTTGGTCCATACTTGACATGAGATTCAACGAGAAGGCCCTGCCGATTGCAAGACGTTCTTCGTCCATGTGCATCATTTTTTCGGAGATCAAGGGGGTAATACCGTCCATATAGTGCCGAAAGGTTTCCGGGTTCCTTTCAATATCGCCGTAATTTAAAAGCACCGGAAGCGGATGGAGGATCTGATTGGGATTCTCAAGGCCGACTTCCAACAAATTTTCTCCGGCAAAAAATTTGACATAGCCCCCGAAGATGTCATTCATCAGATTGAGCACTTGGGAATTATTCCGGCTGGGAGAAGATGCAATTTTGAGGCGGGACTTTTTCTTATATATCATTACGGTGTTGTAAGCCGCAATCCTACATGCATATGGCAGTGAGACCGTTTCAGATATTGTTATCTCCTTTTTGATCCCGAAATCGGTCATCAATTTCTTTAAACGCAAGCCGCCGTAATTTCCGGGCATGATGATGATATGCTGGCCGTCCTTGAGATGCGGGACCATTTTTTTAAAGATCGGGTCATGGGCAAAAGAAGGGACAACAATTAAAATGACGTCCGTATTTTTCAGCGCTTCTTCAATATCCATGGTTGCTCCGCTAAGCTTGCCGCCGGCGGTAATGTCTCCATCTAAAAACATCTCCTTTTCTGTCTTTATTTTCAGATAATCCTCTGTCTCCTCCAAAGGTTCATACATAACGACAGGGTATCCTTTTTCAGCGATCTGTCCACAGACAGCCCTGCCACCGTGTCCACTGCCCAGGACGGCATAATTTATTGTTTTCTCCATTTTAAACCTTTCGGTCAAAGTTATTGTTAACTGTCTTTATTTACGCTCGTGTGAAACTACACAGTGTTGGAACAGCGAACCGCAGAATTTCGAATATCGAATATCGAATGTCGAATGTCGAAGGAAGGAAACGCTTCGCTAAATCTTTTATAAAACAGACAGAATACATTCATTCGACGTTCGATGTTGGACGTTCAATGTTCGACATTCATCAGTTTCTTTTTCGATTTGACTGACCGCTTTTTTGGCCAGAGACGGCGCTCGTGTCTGGCTGAACTTTTATTCAAGAAAGAATTTAAAAAGCAATCTTTCAGCAAACCCTATCGTTGCAAAAGCCGGAGGGCTTCAGAGCCAAGGCGTCAAGGGTGAAGTTGTAGTCGTTTACCTCGAATCCTTGACAACACAGG
>JAJRVC010000641.1 GCA_024277475.1 Deltaproteobacteria bacterium | reverse complement strand
GGGGCCAAAACCAGCGCTGAAACCGTGGAGTATACCCGGCAGACACTGCTCGATATGAAAAAAGCACCTTTTATGGCACCCAATATTCCCGGGTTCTGGGTTAACCGTCTGCTCGTTCCTCAAATGCTGGATGCCGTTCGTCTTCTGGAGCAGGGAAAAATCCGGGTTGGAGACGGCGATATCGGTTTGAATACCAGCCTGGGACACCCCCAGGGAACATTCAAACTTCATGACTTCGTGACAGCCCCCACCATGTTGCGGGTAGCGCTCGAAATGTACCAATCATCCAATGACCCCCGTATGTATCCTCCCCTGACGTTAATGAGAATGGTAAAAAACGGTGAATTCGGAGCCAGCAGTGGAACCGGCTTTTATGACTGGAGCGACCCCCGCAATCCCAAAGCCAGGGATCTGTCCCAATACGTCATTGGTTCGGCTGAAGATATGACTAATTCGTTAAAATAGTTTCTAACTGAATTCACAATTTCTGCCCGATAACTCAGCTCCGGATTTCCCCGGGGCTGAGTTTCAATTTTCAACTGCAGTGAAATATGATGTGGCCGCAAAAAGGCACAAAAAACACAAAAATAAAATTTTACACTTAATAATTACAATAGGTTATAAGATCAAAATCCTTGAATTTTTATCTCATAACCTATATACACAATATTCCAGTCTTCCAATACCCCAAGAAATTTGATTCTGGTCCGCCTTGGCGGATTATCTCTAACCTGGCCCTACGAGCCGGAGGCCCAAAGGACCTGGTTTGAAGATTGGATAAAAATGGCGGCACACCATACTATGAATGAGCCGCCGGATCATTATTGCGTCTTTTTCTTTATTAGTTTCTCTTTAGCCTTTTTGTATTCTTTCTCCGTAATAATTCCATCCTTATATGCTTTATCCAGGTCCTGCAGTTCCTGCCCAAGGGTAGCTGTGGAAGTTTCAGATTTAACATCGGTTTTAGTCCCGCCGCCGCAAGCCACAAAATTCACGCTTACCAAGACGATAATAAACAGCACACAAATTCGAAATAGTTTCATGGGTTTTTTTCTCCTTTCGTGTTTTTTTATTCTTGAATAAATCTCCCCACGGCAAGCTGCGGGAAATAGATTAAAGCCTGTGGATTTCGCATGGTTCTTAAAGTGATCAGAATAATCCAAGTAATCTGCAAAATCTGTGGATAAACAAGCCCAAAAAAATTACGGTAGCTCCTTAACCCAGGAACTATCTTTAAACCAGCGTTTATTCAGCAATTCCAGTTGACCGCTGCCATTGAGCATTACCAAAAAATTTCTCAGCCAATTGAGCATCAACGGGTCTGCGTTCACGGCGATTCCCAAAGGTTCAAAGGTAAGTTTTGCCTGCCCGGCCACCAGCCCTTTGTCACTATATCGAAAAGCGGTGAAAGCACAAAATGGATAATCTGCGATCAAAGCAGTAATTTTGTCCTGCGAAAGTAAATCGAGGGCTTCGTCGTAAGACTTAACTTTCACCAAGGTTGCCTTGGGAGTTGTCGTTTCAACAAATTTCTGACTGGTTGAATCCTTCAGCGCGGCTACCTTATATTCCGCTTTATTCAATCCTTCCGGGTCCTGTAATAACGCAATAGTCTGAGCTTTGGTCAGAATACCCTTGCCGGAAATGTAATAGGGGCCTATAAAGGCCACTTTCAAATTACGCTTCAACGTCATGGTCATGCTGGAGATAACCATGTCCACTTTACCGGCCTCGAGGGCTGTCAGCAGCTCGGAAAAAGGCATCGCTACAAATTTCACCTTGACACCCATATTCTCGGCAATCCCTTTTGCCAGATCGGCATCAAAGCCGATGATTTCTCCGGTTTTATTTGTAGCGTTTAAAGGGGGCTGACTACCGGTAGTGCCTACCACCAGCTCCCCTTTTTTCAGGATACTATCCAGAGTGGTTTCAGCCGATACGATGGCAGCAACTGAAAAAGACAATAAGAATACAAGAATCATGATCAAGACTGTTTTTTTCATAAAATTTTTCCTTTTTAAAATTGTTAATTGGTTGAATTGTTGAGCGGTTGAAAATATCATAAACACCCGTTACATAGTGTAATTTCAAAATTTTAGCAATGCCTTTTTCCTTCAACCAAAGTTGAATTGTTCATCGCCATTTACCGAGATTTTTTGTATTTTTTGCTTTCTGATAATCCCGATAGAGTGCATGCCATAGCTGTTTTTAAAGGATTGCCAGGTTGGATCTGTTGACAAAGGGGTTGAGCCTGTCCATCACTTGCGGGTGTGCATGATTTCAGCCAGTTTATTTTCCAGCACATCAATCTCGAGTGGCTTGAGCATATAGCCGTTAAATCCCATGGATTTGGCCCGCTCATCATTTAAATCAAATTCACTGGCCGTGATAGCCAGGATTGGGACCGGATTCTTTGAATCTTCCTCAATGCGGCGAATTTCGGCGGTCAAAGCATAACCATCCATTTCCGGCATTTCAATGTCGGTGAGAATTACATCATATTTTTTTTTCTGACTTTTCGCCAGCGCATCTTTGCCGTTAACGGCGGTGTCCACTTTGTATCCCATGGAAGTCAATTGACTGTGCATGATTTCCAAATTGATTTCATTATCTTCAGCCAGCAAAATATTTTCGATGAGTCTGCCCTTTTCAGGTTCAATATCTCTTGTACCAGCGCCGAGCATTTGCCGTTCTTCATCGTAATCGGCAAATGTCAGCGCAATATTTCGAAAAGTATTTTCCAATTCAAGAAACCCATCGACAATATCAGGATCAAAGTGTGTGCCCTTTCCCTCCTTTATGATTTCGGCGGCTTTTTCATGGGGCATCGGCGGTTTGTATATACGCTTGCTGATCAGCGCATCGTAAACATCCGCCAGGGCCATCAACCGGCCTGACAGTGGTATCTCTTCACCTTTTAATCCACAGGGATAGCCCGAGCCGTTCCACTTCTCCTGATGCGTGTAGGCAATTTCTCTGGCACATTGCAAAAAAGAATCGCCACCCAGTTTTTGTTCGGTAATACGGAGTGCCTCGTTTCCATAAATAGTATGTCTCTTCATTTCCCCAAATTCTTCGTCTGTCAATTTACCCGCCTTCAGCAGAACATTATCCCGTACCCCCACTTTGCCGATATCATGCAACGGAGCCGACAGGTAAAGTAATTCTATGGTATCGCCATCCAATTCATCGCGAAACCGTGGATGGTCTTTAAGATGCACTGCTAACGCTTTGACGTAATTCTGAGTTCGCTTGATATGACCGCCGGTCTCAGGATCCCGGTATTCGGCCAAAGTTGCCAGTCCTTCAATCGTGACGGCCTGAACCAGCGCCAGCCGCCGGGTACGTTCCGTCACCAGATTCTCCAGATGATCCTGATGGCGTTTCAGCTCCAGATGATTGTGTACCCGGGCTCTGACAAGCTCCGGGTTAATCGGTTTGGTAATATAATCCACTGCACCCAATCCAAGCCCTTTGGCCTCATCCTCCTCATCCACCAAAGCGGTTATAAAAACTACAGGGATCTGACGGGTATTTCCATCCGCTTTTAGACGTCGACACACCTCATAGCCGTCCATTTCCGGCATCATAATGTCCAGCAAGATGAGGGAAGGCCTGGCCTTTTGAGCGATTGCCAAGGCGGTTTTACCATTTTTTGCGATAAGCAGTTTGTAGCCCTGGCCGTCCAGGGTTTCATGCAGCAGCTGCAGGTTGGTGGTATTGTCATCCACTAATAAAATTCGGGGAGAGCCTTCAACATTGTTTCCGGAGGCGGCTAAATCGTTGTTCATTGTTCATCCTTAGCGCAAAATGACTCATAAATTCTGTTGTCGATGGCCCGCAATATTTTATAAGAACCGGACCCGTTTATCCGGCAACGGGCGTGGGGTCCAAATCAGAGCTGTTGGTAATTTAGCTCAAACTGTCAGGTGTCAGAGCACAGAAAGCAGATGACAGAGGTCAGAAATCTTAACCAATTCTTCTGTTCTCTTCTTTTCTCATTCAAAAAAATTCGGTTTCACAATATGTCAATTACAGCTGAATGGCAATGCTATTTATTTTTTAAAAGGAAGGTATAGGGTCAGCCGCGAAGGCCAAAAAAAAATAAAACCGTTTCAGGAGTTTTGGAAGTCTAAATCAAGACCGTTGGGCATTATATAATTTGTCATTCCGGCGGCTCACCAGTTCCACTTGTCGTACAATCTCTCGATTTCACCGGATTTGACCAGATAGGGGAAGCGAAAATCAAATATTTTTTTAAGCTTTTTGCCTTTATTATTATTTGCAAAGACAAGGTAACGTTCGATTTCCAGCACTGTTTCAACCGTGTAACGGGTGACATCAATGATGCCTTTGTTTAACACCGATTCAACATCATTGCGGGTATCCATAAAAAAATCAATCTGATCGCCATCCAGCCGCCGCAATATGGCTTCTCTTGTATAAAATTCTTTCTTGATCACCGGGACTGCCAGATATTCATCATAGGCGCAGCCCTTCATCCAGGCAACTTTTCTATTTTTCAGCGCTTGCTGTCCGTCCCACTGACTGAATCTATCCTTTTTAAACAACAACAACACATCATCTTTAACGAAAGGATACATCGAAAACACAGCCCCCCGAATCGTATCCGGGTAGTTTCCTACTGCGGCATCCGCCACGTGCCGTTTCACCAGACTGACCGACCCGTTATAAGATTGAATAATTATTTTGGTCTTGATTCCCACGGATCCATAGACAGCCCGGAAAATATCCCAATATAAACCGGTGCCGTCCCTGTTGGTTGCATTGGACCTCTCTTCGCTGGCGAAAATGATCTCCCCAGGATTATTTCCGGCCAGGACGGGAAAGTATAGCGGACATAACAGCAGAAACATGTTTATAATAATAAACTTTTTCATTTTCCAATTCCCTGATTCGAATCAATGACGATGCCGGTACTGTCAGGTTGATCTGTAACCTTTTGTCCTCTTTTGGATCTGTTGTTTGATAGAACCATAAAAAGGTTGCTGAATTTAGTGGGAGGTGGTTTATAGTTGCACTGCTTGTTTTGATCGGCCATAAATTCAAAATCTTTAACGCAACAATTCAGCCACAAAGTAAAAGTGCTGATTTCAAATGCAATTGAACGGTTACTCACTGACAAGAAGCTAAAATAATTATGAAAAAAGATATTAAATCATTGCAAGAGCGGTTAAATGAACTGGATGAAGAAATCAAATCAGTTGAAAAACAGCTTCCTGCGCATTCGGTGAAACCACCCATTATGACTGCACTCTTTGAGCTTGAGGATGAGCGGGCTGCCGTCTTCGAGGAGCTTGAGCGATTAAAGCAGGGGCTCACTTGATACTGCCTGGAAGATAGGCTTTGGGTGTCGGCCCAACCAGCTGGCCTGAAAAGCAGCCAGTTTGATCGAAAAATAAATTCTGAAAAAACGAATGTCGAATATCGAAGTAATCTATTCTGTCTATTTTAAAAAAGGCTGTTCGGATATAAAAAAGATAGAGGAGGTAATTTAATTGGGACACTGCGTGAATCATCCCGATAGAGAAACCAGCTATGTATGCATGAAACACAATATTTATATGTGTGAAGAATGCCTCGACTGCCGTGATCCGAAAATCTACTGTAAATTCCGATCATCCTGCCCCATACATTTTTTGACCAAACGAAAGGGCGATCTGGACGGAAATGCCGAAGTAAAAAAGGCATCAGGCTAAATCGTTAAAAAAAATAAGTTGAGCAACTCAAAAGCAGGAGATCCCTATGAAAAATATCGAATACCGTCCCATCGGAATTATCCATTCTCCTTATAAAACACCCGAGGGCACTCCCATACAGCCGACTCATACACAGGGCCTTGAAGCCCGGGTTGAAGTATTCTCGGAATATTCTGAAGGGCTGACGGATCTGGCAGGATTCTCACATATTTATCTCATTTATCATTTTCATTTATCCAAAAAGTTCTCACTAACGGTCAAACCGTTTCTGGACCCGGAGCCTCATGGTCTGTTTTCCACCCGGGCACCTTCACGTCCAAATTCCATCGGTCTTTCGGTTGTTCGGCTCTCCGGGATAAATGAAAACATTCTGCATGTTCTAAACATTGATGTGCTCGACGGTACACCCCTGCTGGACGTCAAGCCGTATATTCCGGAGTTTGATGTACGAAAAGTTGATAAAATCGGCTGGGTCAAAGAAAATATACAAAAGCTTGATGAAACCGAGGATGATGGCAGATTTGCGGAGTAGAGTAACTGTCGGTTTCAGGTGCCAGAATTTAGCACCTTTGGTGCATGACTCCTGACACCTTCAGTAAACCTTATATTAAACCAGCTTGGACATTGCTTCCGCAACATCGGAGAATGCTTTGGTGACGGCGGAATCACGGTGGGACTCTTGATAGCTGGCACCCGAATCACCACAGACTACCATTTGGGGATCAAATGGGATTCTTCCCAAAAAACGAACCCCCATCTGGCTGGCCGTTTTTTCTCCTCCACCGGAACCGAAAAGCTCTACCATTTCACCGCAGTGTGGGCAGGAAAACCCGCTCATATTTTCAATCATTCCAAAAATTTCCATTTTTACGGTTTTGCAGAAATTAATGGATTTTCTGACATCAGCCAGAGCAACCTCCTGGGGAGTAGTGACGATGATGGCTTTAGCATCGGAAATGGTCTGTGCGACCGTCAACGGTTCATCACCGGTACCCGGTGGCGCATCGATAATGAGAAAATCTAGATTTCCCCAGTCAACATCACCAATAAACTGCTTGATGGCCGAAAATTTTAATGGCCCCCGCCAGATAATGGCATCATCCTTGTTTGGCGTGAAAGATTCGATTGAAATTGCCTTTAAAGTTTCCGAGTAGCTGATGGGATTGAGTTTTTTATTTTCGTTGACCTGGGGCGTGCCTTCCAATCCCAGCATCCGGGGGACATCCGGACCGTGGAGATCGACATCCATCAGTCCCACGTTATAACCTTTATGCGCCAGGGCGACAGATAGGTTAACCGAGGTGCTGGTCTTACCGACACCGCCTTTGCCGCTCATTACAAGTATTTTATTTTTAATTTTCGCTAAAGATTCGTTTACCGCCATATCCTGCTCAGCCTGCATCTGTTCTGGATTTTTTGGCATATTCCCCTGAATTTCCACCATTGGTTTTACTCCTTATTATTATCTGTGATTGTTTTACCTGCTTGAATCCCGGCGCCTTGGGCCAGGTTGAGATTTTGAGTATTTTCCACAGCTTCAAATTCCATGGTCTCATCATTAACAATAACAAAACGGGCCGTTCTGCCGAAACGCGGGTCAATATCGGCTTCAAGATCTTTACCGGTCGATGTGATCGCAATTCTCATAATGGTGATTGTCTCCTGTGTTTTCAAGGGTCAATAAAAATTAAAAAATGAGTCTGCATAGTTTGAAATTTATTTAGTCTAACTTTCCCTTTTCCCCCGGCGGTAGAAATCATTTTCTTTGCACGCGGGGCAGCACGGTGGTCTGCCTGTGCCCGCAGGTTCTTCCCAAGCATGATGGCAGTTTCGGCAGTAAAATACCCTGATTTTACTGACTATTTTATAACTGCCACCTTCAACATTGATCGCTTTGCCGTTAATCAGTGCATCGGCGACCGCATTTCGAGCCCGTTGAATAATTCGACCGAAGGTTGCACGGGAAACGCCCATACGGCGACCGGCATCCTCATGGGACATCCCCAGTAGATCGGACAATCGGATGGCTTCACGCTGATCAACAGTGAGACAAACCTCATCCAGATCAACCATGGGAATACCGCGGGGTTTGAAATAGCTGATTTCCGGGTTAAAGGCCACCATGCGGTCTTTTTGTGGTCTAACCATAAAAGCTCCTTTATGAGAATATTCTCAAAACAGCAATCTAAATATTGCCAGGTTCGTTGTCAAGCAGTTTCACCACCAAAGGAATTAAAAAACGATATCGATCATCAGATTACCGGCTCATGGGATATAATACGGATTTCCAACGATTTATTATTTGGATTTCGCTGACGGATGCAATTTATACCCTTGCCCTATCTGCGCTAACAGGATATGATTAATAACAAAAAAATGAAACGGAGAGGAGAATATGGGAAAAAAAAATCGACTGCTTGTCATTGATGACAGTGTAGAAACCGTGGCCGGACTGCAGCACTTTTTCAGCAAAAATTATGACGTGTATACCGCTCCGGACGGCATGGAGGGATTGAAGTTGTTTGAAACGGAAGAGGAGGGATTTGACCTCGTCATCACAGATCTTGTCATGCCTTATATCAGCGGCGTCGGTGTCATTTCCATCATTAAAAAGAAATATCCGGGAATACCCGTCATAGCCATCACCGGCTGGGGTGAGCACCCAGGTGCCCTGGCCACCGAGGCCCATGCGGACATAGTCTTGGAAAAACCCATCGAACTACCGGAGCTGGACAAACTCGTTGCGGAACTCTTGGCAAAAAAGGCCGAATCAGAATAGATAACTTCACGGAATTTCTACAATTTAATAAGAATATAGGGGTTTTTGGGAGACACCGAATTTGCCCCGAAAATGGAATATTGGGGGCGAAGCCTCTAACTCAATTCATAAGCCACCCCGACCTGTCGGGATGAGAATTTAAAAGGTTCTACCGTTACCGCGGGGGCATGCTTGACGGGTGCAAATCTGATCGATGCCGGCGGCTTATGAATTGATATAAATCATTAGTTTAAGTTATACATTAGATAAAGGCAGTATCATGCTAAAAGCAAAAGATATCATGACTGTGGAAGTCAAGACCGTTTCTCCCGAAACTGAGATCGCCCAAGCGGCAAGACTGCTCTTGTCAGAACGTATCAATGGGGTTCCCGTTGTCAATAAAACCGGGGAACTGGTGGGAATCCTCTGCCAGAGTGATCTTATCGCCCAACAAAAAAGTATCCCGATTCCCTCACTTTTCACTCTTCTGGACGGTTATATCCCGCTGACCCGCTTAAACCGTTTATACAAAGAAGTTGAGAAAATTGCGGCCACGAAAGTGGATAACGCCATGACCCGCAACCCGATTACCGTCACCTCGGACACCGACATTGAAAAAATTGCCGCTCTCATGGTGGGAAAAAATTATCACACGTTGCCGGTAATCGATGGCGGCAAGCTCGTGGGAATTGTAGGAAAAGAAGATGTTTTGAGAACACTGCTGGCAGAAGCGGAAAAATAGTGACCCTTCATGGGTTCCATTCTCGTCCCCGGGCTGCATTTAGGATGCGTATTTACAAGAAAGACGAGAACTTCGGGTCTTTAATGCCTTCTTTGTCTATAGCTCATATGAAACTTCATTAAGCTGTATTGGCTTGTTTGGCTGTTAAAGGTTTGATTTTATAATTAATATTATTCGTCATTCGATATTCGCTTTTTCAGAGTTTCTTTTCCGATCAGACCGACTGCTTTTCAGGCCGGCGGCGGGGCTGAACGTTGAACCTGTGAACGGTTACGATCCTCACTGGTTACCGAATCCATTCTGCCCTCCACAGTCCGGGCATTGCCAGGTGATGGCATTGCAGGACATACCCCATATATTTTCTTCCATACAGTCCTGACAGATAGCGAATCCACAGCGGCACTGCCAACAGAAGGGGAATTCCCTGCCGCAGCAGTGGCAAACATAATGGCCCTGTTTGCGATATTTTCGCCGATAGGCCGATTGTATTTCCGTGTCATTCATGGTTGTTGTTTCATTGCTTTGCTGATATATATTCCAAAAACTAATACAGACCGCAAACCCTGTCAATCAGGGCTGACGGGTGTGTGGCGTTCGGACGCTATCCTGGATAGACCGTAAATTTTTCAATTGCTGAAACCTGGGAACAGACACCTGAAATCTTCATTATCTGACAATATGTTGCCGGATAAAACTCGATAAGGTTCTAATGGAAAAAGAAAAGACTATCTATCTCATCGACGGTACTGCTTATATTTATCGCGCTTACCATGCCATCCGGGGGCTCTCCAATTCCAAGGGACTTCCGACCAATGCAATTTTCGGGTTTACCCGCATGCTCATAAAGCTGATGGAAGACCGTTCCCCGGAATATGTCGCCATGTTTTTTGATGCCAAAGGGCCCACTTTTCGCCATGAAATGTATAAAGATTACAAGGCCAACCGACCTCCCATGCCGGAAGACATGTTGGTCCAGCTGCCTTACATCAAAGAGGTCACCGCGGCATTCAACTTGCCGATCATAGAAATGTCGGGATTTGAAGCTGATGATCTCATCGGAACTACAGCGCGTCTGGCCGAAAGGAAGGGGTATTCGGTTGTTATCGTCACCGGGGACAAGGACTTTATACAGCTGGTCAGCGATAAAATCGCTATTTGGGATCCCATGAAAGATAATACCATTGGTCTTCAATCCATTAAGGAAAAATTTGGGATTGAGCCGCACCAGATGATCGATGTTCAGGGGCTTTCGGGCGATACGGCCGACAACATCCCGGGAGTGCCGGGCATTGGTCAAAAAACGGCACTTACCTTGATTAAAACTTACCGCAGCATGCAGGGAGTATATGAAGAACTTGATACCATCACCCAAAAAAAACAGCGCGAAAATCTTGAAAATTTTAAAGATCAGGCTTTTTTAAGCCGGAAGCTCGTTACCATCGACACTGCGGTGCCGATATCCTTAAATCCGGCAAAATTTAAAGTCACCGACCCGGAGCGTAAAAAGCTTACCGAGATTTTCAAAAACCTTGAGTTCAGACAATTACAGCAGGCATTTCCGGAGCAGGCCGATCTCAGCCGTAAAGACTATCGGGCCATCATGAATATTGCCGACCTGCAAAAGTTGATCTCACGCCTTGAGACCGCAGGACGGTTTGCCCTAGATACGGAAACTACTTCAACCAATCCCATGCAGGCCAAACTGGTGGGCGTGTCTTTTTCACTGTGCGCCCATCAAGCTGTTTATATTCCATGCGCACATAATTATCTTGGTGCTCCCAAACAACTCGACCTCAAGACAGTGCTGGATAGGCTCAGGCCGGTGCTGGAAAATCCGGAAATCGAAAAAATAGGTCAGAATATAAAATATGACTGGATGGTACTGGCACGCCACGGTATCAACCTTGCGGGTGTCGCCTTTGATACCATGCTGGCCTCCTATTTGCTGGATCCATCCAAACGGGCTCACAATTTAGATCAGATCGCTCTGGATTTCCTGGGCCACAAAACCATAACTTTTGAACAGGTCGCCGGCAAAGGAAAAAATGCCGTGCTGTTTTCAAAGGTTGCCCTGGACAAAGCCACACCGTACGCCTGCGAGGATGCCGATATCACTCTCATGGCCTATGATGTGCTAAACCCCAAACTCAAGGAGCTTGGTCTGGATGAGCTGATGGCCTCAGTGGAAATGCCGCTGGTGCCGGTTTTAATGCAAATGGAAATGCGGGGAACCGGCCTGGATGTAAAGCGTCTGCATGAATTGTCCGGATCGTTTAAACAGCAGCTTGATGCACTGGAGGGCAGCATATACAGCCTTGCGGGGGAATCATTCAATATCAATTCATCCCGGCAACTGGGCCGCATATTGTTTGAAAAGCTAAAGCTGCCGGTTCAAAAAAAAACCAAAAAAAAAACCGGTTATTCCACCGATGTGAATGTACTGACAACCCTGGCCGAATATCATGAATTGCCTGCTTTTATTCTACGACACCGCACCCTGGCAAAGCTGAAATCAACCTATTCTGATGCGTTGATTGAGCAGGTTAACCCCCGGACTGGACGCATTCACACTTCATACAACCAGACCGTGACTGCCACCGGGCGCTTGAGCAGTTCGAACCCGAACCTGCAAAACATTCCAATCCGTACCGAAGAAGGTCGTAAAATTCGTAAGGCCTTCGTACCTTGCCGGGGCTGGCATCTCGTCTCCGCCGATTATTCCCAGATCGAACTGCGCATCCTGGCTCACTATTCAGAGGATGACATCCTGATAAAAGCATTTATGGAAGATGAGGATATCCACACCCGCACCGCCTGCGAAGTGTTTCAGGTTACACCGGAAGTATTGACCACCGAACTCAGGAGGCAGGCCAAAGCCATCAACTTCGGTATTATCTACGGCATGAGCGCTTTCGGTCTTTCCAAACAGCTCGAAATCAGCCGAAAGATGGCCCAAACCTTTATTGATCAGTACTTTGACAGATACCGCGGTGTAAAGCGCTTTCTGGACCAGACCATCGCTGAGGCCCGCCTCACCCAGCAAACGAGCACCCTTCTCGGCCGCATCCGTATTTTGACGGACATTAACAGCAGCAACCACATCATTCGCCAGGCTGCCGAAAGAACCGCCCTAAACACCCCAATTCAGGGAAGTGCCGCTGATCTTATCAAAGTGGCCATGATTCAGGTGAGCCAGGCTTTGCAAGAAAAAAAATTGGAATCTGCCATGGTGCTGACAGTCCATGATGAACTGGTTTTTGAGGTGCCGTCTGATGAGCTGAAAGCAGTCACCCGGCTGGTCAAAGATATTATGGAAGGCGTCTGGGAACTCAAAGTGCCGCTTAAAATCAACATCGCCCATGGACACAACTGGGACGAAGCGCACTAGAGTATCAGATACCCGGGCACAGAGGGCCCGTCGAAGATCCCGCTCCGCGGGGATACTGGTTTCTCTCTGAAGGGGGAGTGGTTTGTTTGCTTACATATAAGCGACAGCGCCTCTGACCAAAAAAAACGGCCAGTCTGATCAAAAAAAAAAAAAAAAAAACTGAATAACGCGTTTACGGGCTCAGCGGCTCCGGAAACAGTCCACTATTTTTTCTTATCCGGCTGTCCGGCAACCTTCAGCGACCTTTTTGTTGTTTTTTCCACGGTGCGGTAAATATCTTTGAAGGTTTCATGGAAGCTGCTGGGAGAAATCCTGCCGCTTTCAATAAATTTAACAACGATTTCCTTGGTAGTTCTAAGTATTTGTTCGTCGATGGTCGCCACGTTACCGCTCCCCTGCTCCGGATAAGTCTGTCCACCCGCCAACATCGTCAATCGGATAAGGCGTAGGGTGGGCCGGAAATTGCTGCCCAAGCAAATTTAGCCGGAACTTTGTTTTTATAATATTTGATTCTTGACATATTCAGCCCCTCACGGCATAAGCTGACAAAGTTGCGCCGGGACGAGCCCAAGCGCGCCGGATTATGTTAAACCCAAAAGGGAATTCTGTCTATTATAAATTGATAGGGCGCAGCGATTTCATAAATCCAAAATCGGAAATTATGAGCAATGACTCCATATTATTCATATCAGGTCCCAGTTTATATCCGCAAATTTGTCAGTACATCATTACTGTTCATCGGGATTTTAATCTTCATCGGTTGCTCTACCACCCGAACGGTGGTTGAAAAAACAACCAAAACAGTCACAAGGACCACCCGGGATATCAGCCGCAAAATAATCTTGTCCGATGAGGATCTGAAAAGGAAGGTGGGTATATTCAATTTTGAAAATAACACCTTACAGAAGACCCAAAATTTTCAGGAAATTTTTCGCAAAGGTCTACCGGAATATTTGAACGACCAATGTCCGGGTATTATTCTGTTAAACCCTGCAACCGGTGGACTTTTGAATGAATTAAAGGAACCGCCCAAGTTAAAATCCGGGCTTGTCGATGGTTATGCCCTGACAATCATCGGTCGGCAGCTCGGACTAAACGCTGTTGTTACCGGTAGCCTGGAAGACATCCGAGTCATCGATGAATTGCAGGGGGTACTGTGGACCAAAGACACACAACATCTCGTGCTGGTATTTATCAGGGTAGCAGTTTTCGATATGCGGACAGCCACAAAAATCTTTGATGATACATTCGACCGCCGGATCGAAATCGATGATCTTGAATATCGAATGATTCGGGAAAGTGAACAGATCAAATTACCCGAGCTCAATGAGACTTTGAACCGGCTGCTGACCGATATCGGCGATAATATTTGCGACGTCATCAGGGATCAGCCCTGGACTGGATTCATCACCGAAATTGAGGACGACCGGTATGTCATCCCTTCAGGAACCGAGGTGGGTCTTGAGCCCGGTGATATCCTGGAAGTATTCAACGGCAGCAGAATTATGGAAGGAATCGGCGGCCAGCGCTTTTTCGTACCGGGTCTGAAGATCGGTGAAATTGAGATAGTTGCCATCACAGAGGGCAGGCTGGAGGCTAAACTGGTTTCGGGAGAGGACATCAAGAAGGGAAGTACGGTGCGCCGGAAATGATTGCACGAAACCATCCGGAGTCAGCCCAGCCGCTGTCAGCCGAAGCGGCCAGTTGGATCGAAAAAGATACTGAGGTATTAAGAATCTTAAATCTCAAACACCAAACTTCAAATAAATCCCAAATTTCAATATCCAATAACCGAGACATGCTTGGGATTTAGGTCATTGGCAATGTAGTCTCATAAAAGGGGTCCAAACCCGCCATGACCTCCGGCTCGTAGCCTACGCCTCGGAGAGTGGGACAAGACGAAGATGCGATCCTTTTGACATAAGCTGTCTGTTTTTTTTCAACCCTGAACGTTGAACCCTGAACCGATTAACCTATGTAATAATCTATGCCAATTCATTCAGCAGTGAATTCCGATAGGCGCCAATCAGCTCAAGGCCTTCTTCCTCCGACGACAGATGTTTGATCGATTCACGAAATTTACTGCTGTTCCGCATTCCCCGTGTAAACCAGCCCAGTCGGCTGCGCATCATCCTGCAAGCCGCCTCTTCACCGATAAAATCCACGGATGCTTTAAAATAATGGGTCATAATGTCAAACCGGTGGCTGAGATCTTCCCGGGCCGGTTCTTCACCGTTCATGCGCGCAAGCACCCGGCTGAAGATTGCGGGGTTCCCGATGGCCCTTCTGCCGATCATAACCGCATCACATCCGGTTTCTTCCAGCATTTTCAGTGCATCACGTGCTGAAACGATATCACCGTTTCCGATGACGGGTATGCCAACGTTTTTTTTAACAGCTGAAATAATCGACCAGTCTGCTCGTCCCCTGAACTGCTGACCGGCTGTGCGGGGATGGACAGCGATGGCATCCACTCCGCAGTCTTGCGCAATCCCGGCGATGTCGAGGGCCTCACGGCCCGATGCATCCCAGCCGCTTCTGATTTTGATGGTCAACGGTATGCGAATGGCTTTGCGCACCGCCATAAGCAATGTTTTCGCCTGATCCGGAGTTCTCATGAGGGCTACACCGGAGCCTGTTTTGGTTACTTTTCGAACCGAACAACCAAAATTGATATCGAGAACATCGGCTCCTTTGGACTGGATGATAGCAGCCGCCTCAGCCATGATCCCGGGGTCCGATCCAAATATCTGAACTGAAACCGGCTTTTCTTCCGGAACACTGTTCAACATCTGTTCAGTTTTGCCGGATTGGTAAACGAGTCCATTGGCACTGATCATCTCCGAACAAACCAGGCCGCAACCGGACGCTTTGGCTAAAAGGCGAAAGGGTAAGTTTGTAATGCCTGCTAATGGAGCAAGAATGACGTTATTATCTAAAGTGAGATTGCCGATTTGCATTGGCTTTCGCCGTTTGTTGTCGGTTGTCGGTTGTTATCGGGCTTGGCTCTGATATCAACCAGTGCTTAGTGGCTCAGTGTTCACGGCTCCCGGTTAATACGCCTAACGGGTCTATATCAATAGTATGACGTTTGAATTGGGTCGAATTCTATGTTTCACCCAAATCTTCAATCAGGCGCGGAAGCCGGATTCGCATAACAAAACAGACAGTTGTGATAACACGGTTGCAGATGATATGATCCAATGTCAGTCGACAGTGTACATCCGCAACCGGCTTTGACCCGTTGGCCGGTATCTTTTTTAAGAGGAGGGCGACCGCCGTATAATTTCTGGATAAGATCACCGGGAATGCATGAGCTTCCAGTTACCGAAGAACTTCGGGGAAACGCGTTCAATAAGTCTTTTTCGCAACAAAGGGATAGATGAATGTTTCCGGCGACAAGTTCTTTTTCCATCCCACGCACAATTTCAATTTTCTTTTCAAGCGTTGGATCAATGAAAGCAAACCCGGGCCGGGTTGAGAGCCGTCTACGAATTTTGGGGTAATAGTCCATGAAACTGGTAATGCACCTCACAATTCCACATTCAGTAGCCTTTTCGGCGATGCAGGAAAAATCGTGCAGATTATCCCGCAGCGGGCCCACCCCCGATGTAAAAAAACAAAGCGGATCAAAACGCCAGTTTATCGTGTCGGAGCCAAATCGGCGACACAGGTCTTCAAGCTGGTCAAGACGCTTTTTTAGCGGCGGTAAATTGGGCTCAAGGCTGGTACAATCCGAGTTAATGCTAAAATTAAAAAAAAGATGGTAGCCCTGTTTGAGTAGCTCTTCTCCATAATTTTTGTCAAGGAACAGTCTAAAATTTTTTGACCAGAATACTATCGTATGAACTCTATCGGGCGTTGCCGGGATACATGAAACGCGCTGGTTAAAGGGGTTTGTGACCTCAAAAGATCCCGCTCTGATCTGCCTCATGAACCAGGGCATATAAAACGCCGGAATATCGGTTCGTCTGGAAGCCGAAATAATAATCTTGTAAGGCCTGTAGCCGTTCACAGGTTCAGCGTTCACCGTTCAGGGTTACCTCTCCATTTCGTTTATGTTGCTTGTAGGCCATTAAATAAACCACAGACCCGCACAGAAATACGCAGACGTCTTTTTTCTTCAAACAAATTGTCCGTGTGCGTCTGTGGCTAAGTATTCTTGACAATCTCGTAAAAAGTCAAAATTCTCGAATTTTGATCTTATAACCTATTGAAATTATTAAGTGTGGAATTTTATTTTTGTGTTTTTTGTGCCTTTTTGCGGCCACCTCATTCTTAACCAGTTGCTAAAATCGTTACAATTATTCGAGCCACCACCCGCCGTGACGTGGCACTAGCGCGCCAGATTGCAGAACTCTCGAATTAACGGACCATATTTGACGTGAACTCTGAACTTCTCATGTGAAGCTACACCTAAATGACACGGTTTCTTGATGGCTAAACCAGGCGCTTTGGCAGCTGACGGCCTGACTGAACAGCGAACCGAAGAATCCCGAAGGGTGGAACCCCAAACCCGTGAACGCCTACAAACACGATCCCCATGATATAAGACAGCTGATTTTTTTCAACCCGGAACGTTGAACCCTGAACGTTTCAACCTAGGTTACTTTTTCTTGATATCCTTTAACGATATCACCTTCGCCCTGCCCGCCCCTTCGGCGGGCTCATCCCGTTCATCCTGTCTGTTGATCAATTCCGGGGAGTCCGGTTCACCCGGGACCACCACTTTTTCCAATCGCATGCGCTTGCCGTTCATGGTAAATTCGGTTCCGTTGATATAAACATCCCGCAATATCCAGGTAACCAGCTGGGCTGGAATTTGCAGCAGGAGCAACTTGACATGATACCAGTCGGGTTTGGAATCCGGTAATATGCTTTCGATCCTGGCAAAGCTAAGGGGATTGTCTTCTAAGTAAATGAGTACAAGATCGTTTTCTGTAGCCATATTATTAATATATTTTAATGGTTATCATATTTAGATTGATTTAGAACGTTAGGATCGTTAAGATGGTTATGATGGTTTGGATCGTTAAGGGTTAATCGGTTTGATTTACATCCTCTCAACTTACTCAATGCAGCCGAGTATTCAAATTATTCCACCCATCACGCCGTTTAACTCAATCCTTCCGCATTCCTCATTCCCACTTCAGGTCACGGTATCCTCTCCATCCTCCCAATCGACAAATCATGCAGCGGAATAAGGATGTCCGCCATCTGACTAATTTTCTGGATGGAATCATAAGCTTCAGTGAGATCGATATGCACTCCGGGAGCAATGGCCGGTCCGGTTGAAGGAAAATTCTTATCATTGCAGCAAAATCCCGTGATAATCGCCTGCCCACCGCTGGTATTGACGACTACGGATTGTCCACCCACCGAGTGTCCGGGTGAAAAAATGACATCAATGCCGTTAAGGATATTGACGTCACCATCGATCTTGATAACATTATTTTCATCCAAGATATCCGGGTAATACCGATGATCAACCGGATGAGGATTTTGCATGAACTCGTATTCCCTGTTTTGAACATACACCTGAGCATTGGTACACAGATAGTCGTTTTCGCAATGATCATTATGCAGGTGAGTATGTATAATAATGTCGATATCTTCAGGTTTCAGATGTAAGGTTGACAAGGCGTCTTCGAATTCGAGGATCTTAAATCTGCATTCTTCCTCGGCACCGTCCGGCACGACAAATTGCTCTAACCCGGTGTCCACCAGGATGTTCTTATCACCGCCTTTTAAGTAGAACACATAGATAGGAAGATAGATCCGTTTGCCGTAGTCACGCAAATAGGTCATCACACCTTGATCCGTTTCATTGATTCCCACCGCCAGCGGATGGATTGTGTATTCCTGCATTACAGTCTCCTTAAAACCTTTACAAAAGGTCCTTCCTAATATATTTAGCGTAAGCGTTCATGGTGAAATAGATATTGAATTTTTTAATTTTAATCAATAAAAACCTTTTAGTTGACTGGTTGAGCAGTTTATTCGTCAAGATTGAGCAGGTAAAGATATTTGATCACCCCAATTAACTCAATCGACTCAAGATAGGAGTCTGAATGCAATCTTCCCAGAATCTCATTGCACAAATTGATGGTCTTTTCCATTCCCGATCGGTAGCAATTATCGGCGTGCCCCGGGGGATGAAAACCGGCCGGGTCTTTTTAACCGCTCTGCTGGATCAAGGTTATAGTGGACAAATTTATCCGATAAACCCCCTGGCCAAAGAAATTGACGGCCTCAAGACATATAAGCGACTGGCGGATATCCCGGGTCCGGTGGATCTGGCCATTGTGCTGGTGCCGCACCAAAAGGCCCTTGATGTGACTCGGCAATGCGTTGTTAAGGGTGTTAAAGGGGCAGTGCTCTTTACAGCCGGGTTCAGGGAAACCGGAACCAAAGAGGGGGGGGCTTTAGAGGACAAACTGGTTCAGGTAGCACGTCGCGGCGGCATGCGCTTGATCGGTCCCAATGGTATGGGGCTTTATTCCCCGAAAACCGGTCTCTCCTTCTTTCCCCAGATATCGAAAGATCCCGGACCGGTAGGAATTATTTCTCACAGCGGATCGTTGACCAATATTTTAGGTATGATTGCAGGTCAGAAAGGCATTCGTTTCAGCAAGGTGATCAGTTCCGGGAATGAGTGCGACCTGACGGCGGCGGATTTTTTAACATACCTGTGCAACGATCCCGATACCGGCCTGATAGGCGCATATATCGAGGGAATCAAAAAAGCGCCCTATTTTCTTGATGCTCTCCGACAAACCGCTTTGAAAAAGCCGGTCATCATGTGGAAGGTGGGGTTGACATCCGAAGGAGCAAAGGCATCCGCATCTCACACGGGGGCCATGGCAAGCGCACCGAATATCTGGCAAGGAGTGTTGCAGCAGACAGGCGCCATTCCTGTGGTAGGATTCGAGGCTCTGGTGGATGCACTCATGGGCTTTTCCATGCTGCCTTCGAATCCGGGAAATCGCATGGCTATCATTTCCGGCCCGGGTGGTCTGGCAGTATCGGCAGCTGAAGCCTGCGGCCGGGAAGGGATCAGGCTGGCCGATCTTTTACCTGAAACCCGAACCGGACTGGCACGTTTGATTTCAGATTCCGGTACCAGTCTGCTTAATCCGGTTGACGTCAGCCTTTCGGCACATTTTGATCTCGATATTTTTTTTCAATCCATTCGGATAGTGGCGGCCGATCCGGGAGTGGATGCCATCATTGTTATTGTATGCGGACTGTCGCCCGAAACCAACAAAATATATGCAGAAGGTCTAATCCGCGCGTACCGCGATTGCAAAAAACCCATCATTGCAGTAAAAATCCCCGGTTTTGATCTCAAATATGCTCAACAGTTATGCCAGGGCGGCATTCCCTTCTTTGATTCCGCCGAGCGTGCCGTCCATACCTATGCTCTTGCCATGAGATATCATAACTGGCTGAAGAAACAATTCTGAATACCAAAAAAAATCTTCATTTTTTGAAAATTTGGCCGATATAATCTTATAATTTTAAAAATCCCGACATTTACAGATAATTCGGCAGGATTCATCCGTGCCAAAATTACAAAAAAAAATCAAATTTTAATCAAATTAAATGCACAGAGGTGGCCCTTATGAAACATAAATCTAATATTTTTGTATTTCCCATCGGTTTGTTGGCAATCATCGTTTTGGTCGGCTCATCATCGGCGGGGACTGCGCAAACCATATCAGCGGATCTAATAACCAAATCCACCCAAGAGAGCGTCAGCCACAGAAATGATGCCGACTACTGGTTTGACAAGGGTGCCCTTAGCGCTACCTATGGAAATGATACAGCTGCTATTAAATATTTCCAAAAAGCTATCGCCCTCGACCCGCAAAGAAGCAATGCCTACTTTGTACAGGGCGTATCTTACGGCCAGTTGGGAAAATTTTTCAAAGCTATTGCCTTGATTAACAAGGCCATAGAAATGAATCCGGATAACGGATTGTATTACTATGGTCGCGCCAGGGTTTATCTGCTGGCCGATGAACAAGAAAAGGCCATGGAGGATTTTAAGAAAGCCGCTGAACTGGATGACGAGGACGCCCAAAATTATCTAAATACGATCGCCAAAACTCAATAGGGCAACCTTCCAATATTTTCGAATGATCACCAAATCGCCCCCGGCACTTCCGCTTGGGGCGTTTTTTTTGACACATCCTCTTCTAATAAAACGGAAATTTAAGATGAGCAGCGCTGAGAAGAAAGATTTATGCTAAAATTACGGCCCGTGATTTTCTCCCGTCAATTTTAATCGTAAGGGGATTATCCAGTTTAACACAATTCAGGTAAGTGGTTGTTTCTGCAATGGGCAGAGATTGCAACCACTTCCAGTCTATAAAATCACTGCCGTTCTGCGAACTCGTCAAATAGCTGATGCCAAGGGATGTGATGTTGTGAAAAAAATGAGAGCCTTGGGACGGATCCGCTTTAAAATTTTCAATCGTGGTCTCTATCATGGCCCCCACACCCGAGATATCATTCCATTTCACCGGTATGCCGAGCCAGCGGTCTGCAGACCCCCAGCGGCCAGGACCGATCAGCAGATATTTACGCTGTTGCCGTACAAGTCGGCTGTTCATCCGGCCGATTTCGGTTGCAATGTCAACCGTACGGGCCGGATCAAAGGTGGCGGGATTGACGAAGACGATGTCACAAATTTCTTTAATGCGGCCGTTTCCCAGCGCCGATGTTGAATAGCAAAAAGCAGCGGCAATATCTTCCTCTTTGATTTCTACCTCCATACGCTGCTGCCGGATCCCCATGGGTCTGATCTGGAGTAAATCAAAGGACGGCCGCTGTTCACCCCCCAGACCAAGATTCACCGTAAATTCAATCTCCACCGGGCATCCCATCCCCTTGCGTCCAATCTCCAGAATGTCCGTCAGGATTTCAGGCAGAGGAAATGACCGGTATTTTAATATGTTGGCAAACGTCAGCACAAGATATCCGTCCGCCTGGACGCCGTCCCTGATCCTGTGATCCTGAACCGAATACAAACTAGCCAGGTGCTTTACCGATGGATGATCTTTAGCATCCTCAACATCCAGTTTGGCGAGGGTCGCATTTTCATCGGCAGCTAAGTTGTGCGGAAAATCTCTCATTTTCAGCACATAAAAAAACCGCTGGGAATTTTTTAAAATGTCATCTACCGTTGAAAATTGGGGCAAAAACTGAGGATACACTGGTGAAAAGCGCAACGATGTTTCTCCCTCCACCACCGTTTTACCCAATCCCAATGCGACACGTGCGATCCCTTCTTCCGGTTTCATGTGTGAGATCGGATAAAAATTATAGGACTGTGCCACACCTGAAACGGCCGGATAAAAAAAATTGTCGTAACTGGTGCCGGTCAACTTCTGGATGACAACCGCCATTTTTTCATCTTCCAGGCGCTGAAATGTACTTCTGACATATGATCGGGGGGTCTGCCAATAAGTGGAAGCATAAACTAGTTTGATGGCCAGAATCAGGCGTTCAAGTCTTATGGCGGGGTTCGGGTGCGAATTCGGCAGCATGTAGGTTTTGTAAATTCCGGCAAACGGTTGAAACTGTGCATCCTCAAGCAGACTGGACGAGCGAACGGCCAAGGGATAGGCGGCATGCCGCACAAACAATTCAAGATCGGTTTGCAGCCACCCGGGAAATTGAGCGGCCAGAAACAGCCTTGTGATTTCCCCGTCACTGAAATCGGCAGTTGCAAGTTCCTGAAGGTTGTTTTCAATAATAAAAGAATCAAATCCCTCGGTGGAAAGTACCAGGGTTTTGGGAACCTGGATGTCGATATTTTTGAACTTTTTTTGCAACTCCGGATATTTTTTGAGCTGGGTAGAAACAAAAGCCAGCCCCCTGGCCTTACCCCCTAGGGATCCTTTGCCGACTTTTATAAAATCGGCATCCGGATCAAAGGATCCGGTAACCAGTTCGGTGATGATGCCCTTTTGACGTCCTTTGCGCCGCTCATGAATGCAATTCACCAGATATTTTTTAAGCTCACCGGGTTCGGGAAAATCGCTGACTTTGACCGGTTTGAGCCTGGAAGCCAGCATCACCTCGGAACGAGCCATCAGCCAGCTTGAAAAATGATTGGATCGGCCATGGTAGTAAACGGATTCGTCGGGAATAGAAGGCAGAAGTGTCTCCATCTGACGCAAATTGGATGCTCTGGCAATTTCTCTGCCATCCGGCAGGCGGAATACAAATTCGCCAAACCCGAGATGCTGGATAAAAAACCTGCGAATTTCCGAATGCAGTGTTGGTGAATTTTTATTCAAAAACACAGCGGGAATTTTTTCGGCCGACTGCCGGTTTGATTCTTCAGAGCTCAAGTTCAGCAGCGGCAGATCTGGACTTTCCTGCCGGATCATGGACAGCAGGTCAAAACCGGCATTATCGTCTATTTGTCCGTTTTTCGGAAATCGGACATCGGAAAAAACACTGAGCAAATACGGCCGGTAGTGTCGGTAGAGTTCAAGCGCTTCTTCATAATTTTCGGTCACTAAAATTTTTGGACGGGCCCTCATTCTTAGAATCCGGTGTTCGTCATTAACCGATTCTTCCATTACTGCCTGGGTTTGGGTCACAATTTCCTTGTAGAGCAGCGGCAGCAGCGATGAATAATAGATGGGGGAGTCTTCAACCAGGATGATAACCCGCACCCTGGCACGTTGGGTGTCATAGGCGATATTCATGCGGTCTTCAAGGTTTTTAATCAAAGCCAGCAGAAGATCCGTATTACCGAACCAGACGAATACTCGGTCAATGGATTTGATATCGGTATTTCTGCTCTCCAGCAAGTGTTTGCTGGTATTCTGAATCAATAAATAGACCGGCAAGTCAGGATTTAGAGCTTTTATTTGTCGGCCCAGAACATAGGCATCCATCTCATCGACCTGGGGCATTGTAATGACCAGATCAAATTTTTTCGCAGCCAGGGCATCCAGTGCCTCCTGCGCCGTGGATACCCAGGTCAGCATGGGAGGACGCGAAAGGTTCAGTCCCCGATACTCATGGATGATTCACTCCGCCAACCGACCCTCTTCCTCCATGATAAAGGCTTCATAGGGGCTTGAAACCAAGAGGATGTCCGTGACCTTTTTTGCCATAAGCTCATGGAATACTTTGAAAGAAAGATCAAAATCTTCTGAATTTGGTAGGGTGTGAGTGAACATAACAACATGGGTTGAGCGGTTCAGTTTAGGAATAAATTAGAAAGAATTCCTTCATCCGACATTCGTCACTTATCATTTGTCATTCGGTTTTTACAACCCTGCCATGAATCTCTTTTTTCAAGGGTATTTCTAATTTTCGCCAGGGTTTCGGATTTTTTAAGCGCCCATTGCGGGGCCGCAAGCTCTAGTGGATGAGGATCGCCCGTCAGCCGCTGAATGATCATATCGGATGGGATACGTTCGATAAAATCGCAGACAAGATCGACATATTCCTGCTGTTCCAGACATTTGTATTTCCCCCGTCGGTAGTGTGTTTCCAACCGGGTTCCTTTCACCACATAAAGCAAGTGGATCTTGATGCCGTCTATTCCCAGATCCGCGATGGTTTGAGCGGTGTGCAGCATATCGCTTTTGTTTTCAAGGGGAAGTCCTAAAATCACGTGGACACATATCTTGATCCCCCTGCTTGAGGTTTTCTTGATCGTATCTTTAAAGCACTGAACATCGTGACCCCGGTTGATGAATTCAAGGGTCTTATCACGGGCGGACTGCAACCCGTATTCTATCCAGATCAGGTGATTTGACGTATACGCCTGCAAAAGATCCAATACCGGCTCTTTGACACAATCCGGACGCGTGCCAATGGCGAGGCCAACAATGTCCTCCACGGCCAGGGCTTCGTCATAAAGGCGTTTGAGGATTTCCGGCGGCGCATAGGTGTTTGAAAAAGATTGAAAATAGGCAATGAACTTTTTTGCTTTGTACCGCCGTGAAAGGAAAGTTTTTCCCTGTACAAGCTGGTCGGTTAACGACAGCCCGCTGTTGAAGGCACCGGTACCGGATCCACGGGCGTTGCAGTAAATACATCCTCCGGTGGAAAGGGTACCATCCCGATTGGGGCAGGTCAGCCCGGCATCAACGGTTATTTTCTGTACCCGGCAGCCAAAGAGGGATTGGAAGTACGTATTGAGGTCATTGTACCTTTTGCCCATTAGAGCTCGCTAAAGCTTGACCGTATCATTGGGTGGAAGTATAATACAAAATTCTGCGGTATTTAGCCGCTATCTATCTGGTACGGGATATTAGCACAGCACGTCACAACTGACAAGTCAGCGCTTATCCCGCCATCAGGAGGATCTCATAACCCGGACAAGCTTAGCCGGTCGTAGCGGAGATCCCGCTCGAGGTGTTGTAGCGGAACGTAAATTCTGATTTATCGGGGAATTGAAAATTGAAAATTTATGGTATCGCTTCGCTCTATCTTTTTAAAAAATGGACAGAATACATTACTGCGCCATTCGTTTTTTCAGAATTTCTTTTTCGATTTGACCAGCCGTTTTTTTTAGCCGGCGGATAGGCTGAAGACTGACACCTGAGTGCCAGTGCCCGGTTTTTATGTAATCCAGCGTCATATAAGCACTCCCAGCGATTTCTTAATGATTGATAACGAGGTCTGGATTCATACAGGACCCCTTCGATATGGGCTGTGTGCGATATTTCAACCCAAAACGTTGAACCCTGAACTTGTGAACGGTTACCCGTTGAAACCTATGTCTTCTTACTCAAAAAAATACGAAATCATCGTTGTCGGTGCCGGCCACGCCGGGTGTGAAGCAGCACTGGCAGCTGCCCGAATGGGGTGCAGTGTGCTGTTGATGGCCATTGATCTCGACAAATTGGCAGCTATGCCCTGCAGTCCCTCAATCGGTGGCATGGCCAAAGGCCAACTGGTAAAAGAGATCGACGCATTGGGTGGTGAAATGGCCAAAACCACCGATAAAACCGCTATTCAGTATCGCACCCTCAACACCAAAAAGGGCCCTGCCGTTCACTCATCCCGGACCCAGAACGACAAGATTCGCTATCACATAGCCATGAAAGCGGTTATCGAAGCTCAGCCGAACCTCGATCTTAAACAGGCGATGGTAGAGCAGCTGGTTGTAGAAGACAACCGCATGGTGGGGGTCCAGGATCAGACCGGTTTCGGATACCAGGCCGCCATGGTAATTTTGGCTACCGGCACCTTTTTAAGCGGTCTGATTCATATCGGATTTAAATCCATAAAAGCCGGACGGGCCGGTGAGTTCGCTGCCTACGGTCTTGCCGCCAGCCTTAAAAATATAGGTTTCAGTCTCGGTCGTCTCAAAACCGGTACACCGCCCCGGCTAAAAAAATCAAGTATCGATTTCAGCAAATTCACCGTCCATGATCCTGATTCCAAGCCGATGCCATTCTCTTTTTCTACCGAAAAGATAACCATGCCCCAATTGCCCAGCCACATCGGACACACCAGCCGGAGAAGTCATGAAATTGTGCGAAAAAATCTCCGACACTCGGCCCTCTACGGAGGAATCATAAAGGGGACTTCGGCCCGTTACTGTCCCTCCTTTGAGGATAAGATTGTAAAATTTCCAGATAGAGACCGCCACCAGATTATCCTGGAACCCGAAGGGGTGGAAACCGAAGAGATTTATGCCAGCGGCCTGGGCAACAGTCTTCCTCTACAAATCCAAATCGAGCTGGTGCGCTCAATAGAAGGACTGGAATCCGCTGAAATCATGCGACCCGCCTATGCCATTGAATATGATTACATAAACCCCATCGGGCTTGAACCAACCTTGGAAGCTAAACTTGTGAGCGGACTTTTTCTGGCAGGCCAAATCAACGGCACTTCGGGATATGAAGAAGCCGCCGCTCAGGGGATGTGGGCCGGTATTAATGCTGCCTGCAAAGTACAGGCAAGATCGCCGTTTATTCTGGACAGGTCCCAGGCTTATATGGGGGTGATGATCGATGATCTTGTCACTCTGGGTACCAAAGAGCCTTATCGGATGTTTACCAGTCGGGCGGAATATCGCCTCATGTTGCGAGAAGACAATGCTGATTTGAGGTTAATGGGCATCGGTCATGAACTCGGATTGATCGATGACAACACATTGAAAGACTTGAGAACTCGTAAAGAACAGATTGCCAGAGAGATTCAACGCGTGAAACAGACCATTGTGAAACCAACGGCAGGAGTGAATGAATATCTACAGAGCCGCAACACAAACCTGATATGCCAGGGTGTCCATCTCGACCAATTGCTGAAAAGAACCGAATTGGACTACCGCATGGTCGAAATCCTTGCCAAAAGTCCGGATACCATCAATAATTCCGTTGCCCGTCAAGTTGAGATAGAAATTAAATACGAAGGTTATATTCAAAAACAGCTCCGGGAAATTGAACGATTCAAGGATCTGGAACGGATAAAAATACCGCAGGATTTCGACTTCTCCAATATCCACGGATTATCCAACGAATTAAAGGAGAAACTTTCAAACGTAAAGCCCGTGTCTCTCGGGCAGGTTTCCCGCATCGAGGGTATCACGCCCGCAGCGATGTCGGTGCTTTTAGTCGCACTCAAAGCCCGCGCAAAGTCACAGTAAATTCCTGTTTTCTTGACACGATATGTCTTTAACCTTATTTTAGATGGCGATAAATAAATGCCTGATAGTTCGCAATCCATTTAAAATTTTAATAAAGAGGTTTTACCGGTATGTCCGAAGATTATTACAAAATTCTTGGCGTTCAAAAAAACGCCGGCGAGGGAGAAATTAAAAAAGCTTATCGCAAATTGGCGATGAAGTACCATCCCGATCACACCAAAGGAGACAAGAGCGCTGAAGAAAAATTCAAGAAAATAAGCGAGGCCTATGCCGTGTTGAGCGATAAAGAAAAGCGCAAAGAATATGATACCTTCGGCTCCGAGGGGTTTCGCCAACGTTTTTCCCAGGAAGATATATTTCGAGGATTTGACTTCGGGGATATTTTCAGGGAATTCGGATTTGGTGGCGGTGATTTTTCCCATGCCGGGGGCGGTGGCAGAAGATTTTCTTTCGGGACCGGATCACCTTTCAATTTTAGCGGTGCACAACAACACGGCCAGGCAAAAGGCTCGGACCTGATTTACGAGCTTCCACTGACATTGCGCGAAGTTGCCACCGGAACCAGCAAAGTTATAACCTTTCAGCATCAGGGGAGATCTGAAAATTTGACGGTGAAAATCCCCAAGGGGTTGATAGCCGGCAAAAAACTGCGGTTGGCCGGCAAGGGAAATCCGAGTCCCTACGGCGGTCCTGCCGGTAATCTTTACATAAAATCAAAGGTACTCAATGATCCGGTATTCAGCTCAGAGAAATATGATCTTTATATAAATCGAGAGTTGAGGCTAAGTGAAGCAATTTTAGGGACAACTATCTCTGTTCCGACCATCGAAGGCAAGCAATTGAGCCTGAAAATTCCACCCGGCACCAAACCAGGCACCAAGATGAGGTTGTCGGGCCACGGTCTGCCTGGCATGAAGCACCATAAAAAGGGTGATCTTTATGTCCGCGTACAAATCAAAATCCCGCAGCATCTCAGCAAAGAACAAAAGAAAATAGTGGAAAAATTGGCAACCGTCGGGTTGTAAATTCTAAAAAATTGACAAGATCGCTATTTCGCGATAATCTAGGTTACAAAGCTCGTCAATTATTTTGGACTTTGGGAGGTTCGCACCAGGGCAGGCCATCGTTCTCTCTGAGCCGGAGGCCACTATCCCATTATTTTCCATCCTTTATCTAAAGAACTAAAATTCTATATATATTCAGATAATTAATTTCACTTCTCCGGATGCGGGACTATCGGAACAATTTGATTAAGACCCATCCGTTTATTAAGTTATAGAGGGCTTTGGCCGATAAGGTAGTAAAAAGTGTTTATCCGGAAAACGACATATTAATTTTTAAGCAGTGGAGTAACCTATGATTATTACCTGCAAAGAATGCAACTCAAGCTTCAATGTCGACGACAGTCTAATAAAAGAGACGGGTTCCAAAGTCAGGTGCTCAAAATGCGAGAATATATTTGTGGCATATCCACACGCGCCTGAAGATGATTTATTATTAAACTCTGATGAGCAATTGCTGGATTCAGATGGAAGCTCAGAATTGGATGATTTCGATTCCTCACTGGATGATTTTTTTAGTGAGAACGAATCCTTTGAAACAACGGCCTTGCAAAAGGATGCGGACGATGAACTTGGGCTCGGCCTGGGTTTGGACCCTCAGATTGACGAAAAAGAAGGCACTCCTGCGCCGGCACTTGAAACAAGGGAATCGGGAATAGAAGATTTGCTGTAGGACACCGTCGGTGAACTTGGCCTGGATATAGATCTTGATGACGGCTCCGGCCTGAACACGGCAGAAGAGTCGACGATCGGCGATGAGCTGCCGGATCTGGAGGGACTGGAGGAGTTATCCGCTTTTGATGATGAACCGTTGACTGTGGACGAGACCGATGCTGCACTTGAAAATCACGATCTTGATCTGGCAACCGAACAAAAACAGGAAACAACGGATAGCGAACTCGGCATAGACGATGATCTGGATTTGTCGGACCTGGGTCTTGAAAGC
>JAJRVC010000038.1 GCA_024277475.1 Deltaproteobacteria bacterium | reverse complement strand
GATCGCGGCAATTCATAAAAAAGCGGGTGAACGCTTTTTTGAACGGGATCTTTTTTTGCTGGGCCCGGAATAAGAGAAGGGGCTGCAAATAATTTTCAATAATTAAACCAGTGGAGTCCGCCTGCCGTCGGGAAAATCTCAGGCGCCGGCAGATTTTTTGGGCCATGGCGGCACTATTAAAAGCATGTTTTTGGGCCATGGCGGCACTTTTAAGAGCATGCCTGTAAAAATGAACGATTTCTTCTTTGGTAAGTGTTTCCGCTGTGGAGATACCGATGTCGTGGAATAAAATTGCCCATTTTAAAAGTATCGCCCGATCGGCATCAACATCCTGAAATAGCCGGCCAATAGACACTCTCTTAAGCTGAATCCCGGTTTTTAATAATTTTTCGAGGCTATTATAGGACTCAAGGGTCTGCTCAAAAAGGTTGTGGGGGTGAGCGCCGGGCAGCCGGACCTGTTTTAAGGCCAGAAGTTCCGGAAATACATTGAACAGCAGTCCGCTGTGAGCCATGTCGGCCAAATAAGTATGAGACCCGGCGCATTGAAGGATTTTAAAAAATTCCTCTCTGACTCTTTCACCGGCCGATTTGCTGATAAGATGTGCATCCTGCGCCAGAATCCTTTGCGTGTTCGCATCAATGGAAAAATATAGAGCAGCCGCCATTCGGTAAGCCCGAATAAGTCGTACCGGATCTTTGCGGAAGCCATCCGGGGAGACCATGCGGATTTTTTTGGACATCAGATCCTGCCGGCTACCCAGTTGATCAATCAAGCTTCCTGAAGAGATTTCTACTGCCATCGCATTGATGGTAAAGTCCCGCTGGAGAAGATCTTCTTCAATGGTTGCTCCCTTGAGCGGCATGATGTCGAATAAGAGATCTTTTGTAATAACCCGCCGCATGGTTTGTTCATGCTTGCCGAGTTCGACAAAGCGGCCGGAAGTTTTGAAAGCCAAACGTCTGGCAAAGGACGCGGGATCGCCTTGGACGACCAGGTCGTAATCGAAAGGTATTCGATCGCACATAAGATCGCGGATCGAACCACCGACGATATAGACTCCTCCTTTATGCGGAAAAATATTTGTATCAAAGGGCAGGATCATAATACCTTCAAATTTAAATAAAATTTCGGGCCTTGAACCGATCACTTCAGGTTAGTATATCTCATGAATTGTGATTTTTTTCAAATCGACGCTTTACAGTCTCAATATTTTTGTCGAAGTGTCCATGCTACCATCTCTGCGAGCGGTTGACGTTACAGGCCTGGAGCCTGACTGTAAATCATCGGGCATCCCCGAAAATTTTAACCGCAGAATCAAAAAAACCATGAAAGCGCTTGACAGGCAGTAAATTATGTAATAATTATAGATATACGAACTAAGGTATGTGGAATCTGAACCAGAAAAAGAGGATACCTTATTTTCTTCTAAAATATTTCACTTAACACTCAAATTCCTCCTTAAAAACCGGCATGGATCCAATCAGTTAATCACCGTTTCGTGGAACATTATTCAGATACGTTTGCAACGCCTTTTCTGTTTTGCCGGTCTTGATAAAGCTTAATACGTCAAAAATTAAGATGCAAATAAAAAGCTGTGTGGGTTCAGCTGAAAAATTTGCGCAAAAATATTGCATCGGAACGTCTACAACAAACCAAAGGATAATTGGATTAGGTAGTATTGATGAAAAAAACTAAAGAGAATAATTTAATGAACATTGCTGAACTTAAAGAAAAAAAAATCAGCGAACTTACCCAGATGGCCAAACAGTTAAAAGTTGAGGGGGCCGCCGGGATGCGCAAACAGGAACTGATGTTTGCATTGCTTCAGTCTCAGATCGAAAAAAATGGCCTCATTTTCGGTGAAGGCACCCTGGAGATTTTGCCGGACGGCTTCGGTTTCTTACGATCACCGGATTCCAATTACTTGCCGGGTCCGGATGACATTTATGTGTCTCCGTCCCAAATACGGCGCTTTAATCTAAGAACCGGAGATACGGTTTCAGGACAGATTCGGCAACCGAAAGAGTCGGAAAGATATTTCGCATTATTAAAAGTTGAAGCCGTCAACTACGAGGACCCCGAAGTGGCCCGGGATAAGATTCTTTTTGATAATCTGACCCCGCTCTACCCTGAACGCAAGATCTCACTCGAAGTCGACGCTGATAATTTTTCCACCCGCATTATGGATTTGATGATACCCATCGGATTCGGCCAGAGAGGTCTGATTGTGTCCCCGCCGAGATCCGGCAAAACCATGTTGCTGCAGGCGATTGCCAATTCGATCATTGCCAGTCACAAGGATGTTGTGCCATTTGTTCTGTTGATCGACGAGCGACCCGAAGAGGTGACCGATATGCAGCGAACGGTGAACGCCGAGGTAATCAGCTCCACTTTCGATGAACCGGCCGAAAGGCATGTTCAGGTAGCTGAGATGGTCATTGAGAAAGCCAAACGGCTGGTGGAACATAAAAAGGACGTTGTTATCCTGTTGGACAGTATTACCCGCTTGGCCAGGGCTTACAACTCGGTTGTTCCGCCTAGCGGTAAAATCCTTTCCGGTGGTGTGGATTCCAATGCGCTGCAGCGCCCCAAG
>JAJRVC010000640.1 GCA_024277475.1 Deltaproteobacteria bacterium | reverse complement strand
CTTTTTACCGACTTCATCGGAAATCCTTTTTGTCGATGCTGCATCCGTTGTGCTGGTATCAATTAAAATCAACCCGTTGTGTGCCCCCTCGATCAACCCGCCTTCGCCCAGGTACACTTTTTCGACATCGGGAACATCCGGCAGCATGGTCATCACAAAGTCGGAAGCCTCGGCCACCTCGCGCGGTGCCGCTGCAGTTACTGCTCCCAGTTCTTCCATTTCTTTAATTGCATTCGGGTTGATGTCATAGACACACATGGTATTGCCTGCTTTCAACAGGTTCTTGGCCATGGGCATTCCCATAATGCCAAGACCGATAAATCCAACATTTTTGTTCATAGCGATCTCCCTTTTTGAACTATATATTATCTGCCAATTGTCGTTGCCAGGTTTTCAGAAGGTTCTAAAAGCGACCAAGTGGTGTGGTTGACCAATCCCAATGACTCCAGCGTTTTTCTGATCTTAATGCCCAAGGGGCTGCCCTCCAATTCTGTCATTTCCTCGTTCCAGCTCAAAAAATAGGCGTAGTCACCGGTTACCGAGTCGTTTCGATAAAGTTTCACTGCATTGTTTTGCACGATTTTCGTGGCATCGGCAGTGAGCTGCTGAAGCACTTCGAGAACCTCTTTCGAGTGACTGTTACCGGTTCTGACTTTAATGACTTCGATGGTTTTCATTTGAAATCCAGTTGGGAAGAAGAATTCAATATAATTACAGCAATTTATATGCCAATTTAAATATATATTAATTTCAATTAGTTATAATTTCAGGCGCTTTTTAATTGTTGTATTTGACAATTTATTATGTCATATGCGATAAATTGGATAATTTTATCATATTTGACACTTTGTATTGGCGTAAGGAGCGTTCAATGGAAATGCAGGATATGGAAAAGACCTTTTTCATGGAAGGTACGCTACGCATTTGTGGAAGTCTTGAAATCGAGAAAGCCTTGGGGGATTGTTTCGATTTCATTCGAAACCACATACCCGTGGAAGAAATCTATCTGCACTACTATCGCCGCGATACCGGAGCGACCCATGTATTTGCCATGGCTGATCAAAACGGCGGGAAACCCATGGACCTGACCGTCAACTGGCCTGAACACCTGGTTAAATGGCTTGAAAGCGATTCTTTCCCGCGTAATGTCATCGTCAACAAGGCCGATGAGCACCCACTCTTCAAATACGCACTCAAAGTCATGAAACGGTCCAAGGTTTCCATCCTGCTTGTCAGGCTGGCTGTTGAAGAGAACTGGGTCGGTGCCGTAACCCTTTGGGCAAGCGGCTGGAACCGGTTCACCCAGGCGCATCTGAATTTATTCCTGCTTCTAAAAAGGCCCTTTACCATCGCACTGTCCAACAACCGTCAGTACAAGGCGCTTATGGAGCTCAAGGATAACCTGGCGGACGACAAGAACTACCTTCAGCAACAACTACAAATGGCGACCGGCAATGAAGTGATCGGGGCCGATTTCGGTTTGAAACGCGTTATGGAAATGGTTCAGCAAGTGGCTGCTCTGAACAGCCCCGTTCTCTTGAGGGGTGAAACCGGCACCGGCAAGGAAGTCATTGCCAACACGATTCACAATCTCTCAGGGCGCAGGAGTGGACCATTCATCAAGGTGAACTGCGGGGCCATACCGGATTCGTTAATGGACAGTGAGCTGTTCGGGCACGAAAAAGGCGCCTTCACCGGTGCAATGCAGCGCAGCCGCGGCCGGTTCGAGCGTGCCGACGGCGGCACCATATTTTTAGATGAAATCGGCGAATTGTCGACAGATGCCCAGGTGCGGCTTCTCAGGGTCCTTCAGGACAAGACAATCGAACGCGTGGGTGGCACCAAAACGATCAGGGTTAACATCCGGGTTATTGCTGCGACCCATCGGGATTTGGAAAAGATGATCAGGGAAAAGCGGTTCAGGGAAGATCTTTTTTTCCGTCTGCAGGTTTTTCCCATTATCATACCGCCCTTACGGCAACGAAAAATGGATATCCCGGCGCTGTTGCAGCATTTTCTGATCAAAAAGGCCAGAGAGTTAGGATTCCCGAAAATCCCGGATCTGGCGACCGGCAGTATGGATCATCTGAGCCGGTACGACTGGCCCGGCAACGTCAGGGAACTTGAAAACATGGTTGAACGTGCCTTGATATTAAACCCAGGTGGCCCGATCGATTTCGAGAACGTGCCGGATAACCTGGCATGCACCGACACAAAAAGCACAAATGCAATCGAACCGGATACCCTCTTGCTCGATCAGGTAATCGCTGAACACGTTCGATTTGTTTTAAATTTGACAGGTGGAAAAGTAAATGGCCGAATGGGTGCGGCCGAGCTTTTGGGTATGAATCCCTCAACCCTCAGGCACAAAATGCGCAAGATGAATATTCCCTTTGGCCGCAATGTCTCTAAAAGGGGCAAATGAACACAAATACCATTAATCCTTTAAGGCCTTGTGCTAATTCATGATTTATGGATAAAATTCTATCAGCAAGAGTTGATGAGGCAGTCATTTACCGGTTAAATCTGCTTGCCAAAACGATGAACACAACAAAAAAAGCTGTCATCGAGAAAGCTATCTTGCTTTATTCAGATCAAATAGCCGCAGAACAAAAGATCGATATTCTGGACCATACTTGCGGCGCATGGAATCGCCAAGAGCCTCCCGGGGAAACAGTCAAGCTTGTCCGGAGCGCATTCCGAGAATCTCAGGAACGGCATAATGGAACCCCAGTCACGGTATCGATATCAACGATGCGGTTTTAGCTGCTACGGCGATGCAAACCGGAGGAAGAATTCACACGCTCAATGTCAAACATTATCCGATGTCGGGTGTATTGGTTAAAAAGGCTTGGTGATAATTAATTTGAGTCTGCTGGCCTGCCTTTGAATTCAAAATAGAATCTTCCCGCCATTATGTTGTATCGATTGCCGTTTGGATGGATGGGATCACTCATTAATTTGCGATTACCCAGGATATCTTCCAGAATGTTGGTAATCAGAATTGCTCCGGTCCGATCGGCCAGCTGCCTGTACCCCTTCCCGAAACCGCTATCTCTCAACGGAATCTTAAGCCCACCGATAACGACCCGTGCACCCTGCCCCTGAATCGATTCAATGATCATCTTCAAGTTCTTAAATGCCTCTTCTGACCGGATACACCGGTGCTTCCTTTCTGGGTTTCCAGTGAACGACAAAAATTCCGCATACGATAAATGCCAAGGCCAGCAAAATCTTTATTGTTATCGGCTCCCCTAAAATCAGACCTCCGAGAACAACCCCGGCAATAGGCATAATGAATATAAACGCATGCAGCGATACCGCCCCGTATTTCTTGAGCATGGTGTTCCAGGCTACAAAACCAAAGGATGCTGCAATCAGGCTCTGGTACAGCAAAGCGCCGATGACCGGAACATCTAAATGGGATATCATGGTGGGATCCCACAGCAGGGCTTCGATTAGAAAGAACGGAACAGAAAACATCGTTGAATACAGCACCAACTGAAAAGGGTTGTAATCGTCAATAATTATTTTTAAATAGATGGCGGAAGAAGACCAAATAATAACTGCCAGAAGGATGAGTAAATCCCCCGTACGAAAACCGGAGGTAACCCCTTTTTTTTCCAAAAACATGAACACTATCCCGCTAAACCCCAGTAGTATTCCAAAGAATTTTCGTTTGGAGATCCGATCTCCCGGAATGAAGAAATGAGCCAGAAACAATATGAAAAAAGGAAGAAGATTCGCCAGCAAGGTACCACGGGAAGCATTTGATTTGCTGAGTCCTAAATAAAATAATGATAGTTGAACCGTAAAAAGCAGAGAAAAAATCAACACCTGCGGGATCTGGCCTTTTTTGAGGGCAATGGTCTGTCCCGTAAACAAGGCCCAAAAAAATATAGTTACCGCGGCAACGCCGAAACGGACGGCTGCCGTAGTAAAAACCCCCAATCCAACAAAAGCAATTTTTACGGCAACAGCATTAGATCCGAAAATAATACACAAAAATGCCGTAAACAACCCGGCGGCAAGCGAAAGTTCCTGGTTCGATGGTTGTGTCTTAGTCATTGTGTTATAACCGTTCACAGGTTCAGGGTTCAACGTTCAGGGTTAATGACAAAGAAGGCATTTAAAACCTGAAGTCCTAGTTAAAAATGCTCATTTTCGCAAATAATTGCCAATTTAGCTCCAAATTTTGGATTAGGTCTGACGAAGCACACGCTTTTCTCGTAAATAAACATCCCAAATGCAGTTCAGGGAAGAGAATGGAACCTTGAACCTCTGAACCCTTGAACGCCTACAAAAATCGATTACCGGTACCTCAATGTGAGGTGGTAACTACACCACTCAAAAGGACTTGGCAATGATTTCAGCCTATATTATAAATCATAGCTGATAAAGCTGTTTGAATGGAATGAAAACTTTGACAAAAAAATATGATTGTGAAACAGTCCCCTAAAAAAACCCGCTTATACTCAAACCCTCGTAATCGCCGGCAAAGGAGGATTTTCCCCCAATGGATCCTACCGTGAAACGATTCAACGCAACCCCACTGGAATATCTATCCCGGGAACAAATGCGGGATATCCACTCGGCAGCCCTCGAAATTCTGGAAGATTGCGGAACGGTGGTTCATCATGAAAAAGCGGTAGCGCTTTTGCACAAGGCCGGTGCTTACGTTAAGGATGATCACCAGGTGTTTATCCCCGGCGGATTGGTCGAATGGGCCATACGCCGGTCACCATCACGCGTAACTATTTACGATAGAAACGCAAGTCCCTTTATGTTTCTTGAAGGCAGAAACGTCTATTACGGAACGGGATCTGATTGTCCCAACCTGCTGGACAGCTTTACCGGAGAGCGCAGGGAATTTCGGTCGGGCGATGTTGCGGATGCGGTCAGACTGGTAGACGCGCTGCCGAATATTGACTTTACCATGTCCATGGGATTAGCGTCCGATTTTCCAGGTGAATTGCAGTATCAGCAAAAATACGCAATAATGGTTCGCAATTCAACCAAGCCCCAGGTAATTACGGCAGCTGATAAGTCATGCCTCAACGATATCGTTGATATCGCGGCGGCTGTGGCAGGTGGGCGTGCGGAACTCAGCCGAAAGCCTATTTTCGTATTGTATGACGAACCGACGTCGCCCCTGGTACATATCAGGGAAGCCATGGAAAAGCTTATGTTTATGGCTGAAAACAATCTGCCTACCAACTATTCTCCGGGAATCATGGCGGGCGGCACCAGCCCGGTGACCATGGCCGGCGCCATAGCTCAGGCCAATGCCGAAATTTTAACAGGACTCGTCGTACACCAGTTAAAAAACCCCGGTGCACCGTTTATCTTTGGTGCCGGAATGTCTCCCATGGATATGCAGAGTATGCAACCCACCTATTCTTCCCCGGAAGCAATGATTTCACAGGCGGGTCTTTGTCAAATCGGGCGCTGTTTATACGATCTTCCGACCTGGGGTTTCGGCGGGTGCAGTGCTTCCAAACTTGCCGACGAACAGGCCGTCAATGAAGCCGCCGCCTACATCATGACGTCTGGATGGATGGGCACCAATCTCGTACACGATGTCGGTTACCTGGAATTCGGTCTGACGTATTCCTTTGATCTGCTGGTGATGTGCGATGAGTTTATCGGACAGGTTCGCCGCATGATGGAAGGCATCCGGGTCGATCGAGAATATTTGGCAGTGGAACCCATCAAGCGCGTGGGTCCCGGCGGACAT
>JAJRVC010000639.1 GCA_024277475.1 Deltaproteobacteria bacterium | reverse complement strand
CCGATTGATCGAAGGGTCGCCAGGGGCTTGATGCCTTTCTTTTTAGCGCTTTCTTTGGACATCAATACCATGGATGTGGCAGCGGCATTTAAGGGGGAGGAGATACCGGCCGTAATGACACCGTCTTTTTTAAATACCGGTTTCAGCGAGGCGATACCTTCCAGGGTGGCGTCGCCACGAACGGCCTGGTCTTTGTCCACCACCAGGGTGGAACCGTCGGCCTGTTCGGCTTCAATGGGAAAAATTTCGCCCCCAAAGAAACCCGATTCCTGTGCCTCGGCTGCAAGCTGGTGCGAGCGTAACCCCCATTTGTCCATATCCTCTTTGGTATAGTCAGTCCGGGCGAAGAGTTTTTCAGCGGTCAGTCCCATGTTCATGGCCGTCATCATATCCCAGTGCTGATACTTGGGGTCCATGAAAAGAGACATATTCGGAACGATGGCTCCCCTGTCAATCAGCGGGCCTCCCATGGGGACCCGGGTCATATGCTCCATGCCGCCCACAAGAACAACATCGGCAAAGTCCTGAGCAATTTCCATAAACCCGATGTGAATGCCGGCCATCGCCGAGCCGCACTGCTGGTCAACAAACTTGGCAGCAATGGTTTCGGGTAGATTGGCCAGAAACAACGGGTTGCGGCCGCCGTAGGTCCACTGCTCGGCAACACCGGTGGCACATCCCACCAGAAAATCATCAATTTCTTCGGGCTCAACACCGCTCTTCTTGATTACTTCCGGTAGTATCTTAGCCAACAGCTCATCCGATCTCATCTTACAAAACCAGTCTCTGGCCGGGTCATTGGGCCTGGAGCGGGATTGCGCCGTTCTCAAATATCCTGCGATGACTACTTCTCTCATGGGAAAATCCTCCTTGGTTTTTTTTGATTTACTGGTCCAACCAATCAACCTGTCAATTTATTCCTATTCTGCGTAAAATAATTTGCCCTCTTCCGCCATTTCTTTAATCAAATCAGCCGGTTTGAAGCGGATACCGTACTGTTTTTCCAGGTCCACCAGGGTATCATACACGTTTTTGAGCCCCCATTTATCCGCATAGCGTAAAATCCCGCCGCGGTAAGGCGGAAAACCGGTACCATATATCATGGCCAAATCCATATCCTGGGGCCGATCGCAGATACCCTCTTCTATCATGAGTGCCGCCTCATTGATGCCGAGGGCCAGCATGGCATCGATAATTTCTTCTTTTGGTATTTCTTTAGGTGACACGCCGTTATCTTTGAGGTACTTTTGGACGACTTCAACCACCTTAGAATTGGGGACGGGCCGATCACCGCTGTAGTCAAAATATCCGGCGCCGGTTTTGCGGCCATAACATCCGGTCTGGTAAATAGCTTCCGTGAGCGGATGTACTTTATAACGCTCTCCCAGTCTCTTTTCAAAGGTCTTGCCGACATGATAACCGATGTCGATTCCAGTGAGATCTGCCAGTGTCGCAGGGCCCATGGGCATACCAAAATCCAGCATGGCGGCTTCAACGGTCGCTGCGTCAACACCATCGGCCGTAAGATAAACGGCGCCGCCCAGCAAGCCGCCCAGCTGCCTTGAGACGTAAAACCCCGGCCCGTCATTGACGACGATGGGAATTTTTTTAATGGATCGCGCAAAAGATACACTGGTTGCCAGCGTCTGATCGGACGTCTTCTCAGCACAGATAATCTCCAGCAACATCATGCGGTGGGCCGGGTTAAAAAAGTGCAATCCGATCATGCGGCCGGGTTCATCCAAAATAGATGCCATCTCGCTAATCGGCAGGGCCGAAGTGTTGGTGGCAAACACCACATCCGGTCTGCAAATACCTTCGAGCTTTTTCCAGATGTCCTGTTTGACCTGCATGTTTTCCAAAACCGCCTCAATGATCAGGTCCACATCCTTCATATCTTCCAGAGCGGTTGTAGTCGTTAGCTGCTTTTCAAGCATGTTTTCCAGATCGGCCGGCTTCATTTTTCTCTTCTTGATAGGAAAGTCAAATGTTTTGCGAACCGAGCCGACGCCCTTTTCCAGGGCTTCAGCGCTGATATCCCATAGAACGGTCTCAAACCCGCCCTTGAGAAGCAAGTTTAGGATACCGGATCCCATCGCGCCGCCGCCCAGCATGGCTACCTTCCGGATCTTAGCCGGTTCGATACCTTCGATGCGCGGCAATCTGCCGGCGGCCCGTGTGTTTAAAAATATACCGATCAGGTTTTTTGCCACGTCCGACACGGCACAGTCGGCGAACAATTGCGCTTCTCTTTTTAGATCGGCGTCGATATCATAGCTGAGTCCCTTGTCGATGGCTTCAACAGCCTTGAAAGGCGCGATATATCCTTTTGCCTGGGCGGCCGTCATGGCTTTAGTGAAGTCCATCACAGCTTTTTTTTCGGCTGCGCTGGGAATCCAGTGGTGACGGTTGCGAGTGGCCCTGGATTTTACGTTCAGTTGGCCCGCGACGAACCGACCGGCGGCTTTAATGGCGGCATCGACTATGTTTTCAGGTTCGGTGACTTCATCAACCAGTCCTCTCTGGTGGGCGATTTCAGCTTTAATGGGCTTGCCGATGGTAATCATCTCGAGGGCATAGCGCAGACCGATAAGACGCGGCAGCCGCTGGGTACCACCGGCCCCGGGGATCAAGCCGATCTGAACTTCGGGCTGTCCCAAATTAATGCCCTTGACGGCTATCCGATAATGGCAACACATCGCAATTTCCAGTCCCCCGCCCAGACAGTTGCCGTTGATGGCGGCAATCACGGGCTTGGACCCGGTTTCGATAGTGTTCATAAACTTCATCCCTGCCATCATCCCCGATATCAGCTCGTCTTTGTTTTTCACGTGCTGAATTTCGGTGATATCAGCGCCGGCAATAAAATTTTTCCCGGTCCCTGTTATTACGATGCCTTTAACACCCTCATCCCTGTGGGCCTCACTAAAAGCTTCGGCGAGATCGGCTCGAAACTGGGCCGATAACTGGTTGACCGGTGGATTGTTCATGGTGAACACGGCCACATCGTCCCTCAAGTCCACCTGGATTGTTTTATAGTCCGTTTTCATACTCTTAACCCCCTCGCATAGTTGGTTATTGGTTAGTCGTCAAACAGTGACGTTATTGTTAAAAAATAGCAAAAACTGTCTTCATCATTTTATGAGATTGTGGGAGCGGCTTTCAGCCGCGATCTTTATGCTGCTTCGACTTTAAAATTAATGACTCACCATCCAGGTTATTTGTTATTGATTAGTAAAATTTATCACCAATCACTATTCTCAGATCCCAATAACTAATAACAATTAACTATTTATTCTTCGCGGCCTCTTCATCCCGCAAAACCTTCCTCAAAACCTTGCCCACTGCCGACTTGGGAAGCTCATCCCGAAACTCGACCATTTTTGGCGCTTTGTATGCAGCCAGTTTTTCTCTGCAAAAACCGATGATTTCCTCCTCCGTTAATGTTTCACCTTCCTTAGGCACCACGAAGGCCTTAATCGTCTCTACCCGGTACTCATCCGCAATCCCCACAGCTACTGCATCGGCAACCTTTGGATGCTGGTAGAGGACCTCGTCGATTTCACGGGGATAAACATTGTATCCCCCGGCAATAATCATGTCCTTTTTGCGGTCCACAATGGCAATATAATCATCCTCATCCTGCACGACGATGTCTCCGGTGTACAACCAGCCGTTTTTCATCTGGCCGGCGGTTTCCTCCGGATTGTTCCAGTATTCTTTCATCGTCAACGGGCTGCGAATAATCAATTCTCCCGGTTGACCTTGGGGCACATCCTCAACACCTTGTTCGATATCAACGACTCTGACATCCGTATCCGGAAAGGGGATACCGATACTGCCGGCTTTTTTCATTCCCATCAGTGGATTTGCAATCCCGAGTGACGTTGTTTCGCTCATGCCCCAGCCTTCACCGTAGTTGATGCCCATATCCCGGGTCTGCTCGATAAGCTCCAGGGGCATAGGGCCGCCGCCGCTGTTAAACAATCCCAATTTTTTGCCCAATTCGAGTTCTTCGGCTTTAGGATGGTTGATGACAGCATTGATCATGGTCGGGACGGCCGGGAAAAAGGTAATTCTCTCAAAATTGGTCAGCAAACCCATAAATTCATCGAGTTCAAAACGTGGCACCAAAATTTGAGTGGCACAGTTAAACATGCCCCAGTTTAATACCACGATAGTTCCATATACATGGAAGAAAGGCAAGAGCGCCATTACACTGCGTTTCTCGGGAGGCATCAGATCTGTAAAGGCGGCACCCCACAGGGAGCACTGCATAGTGGCCGCTACCAGATTCCCGTGAGTGAGTACAGCACCCTTGGGCAAACCGGTGGTGCCCCCGGTGAACTGGATCAGGGCCGGGTCGTCCTGCAATATGTCAATCCGGGGCAACCGGGTGCCGGATGCATTTTCCAGCACCCGGGGAAAATGATGCCACCCTTCTTCCAGCTCCAGCTCCTCGGGTGTGCTCTGTCCGAACCCTTCGATGTAATCGGTAACCCGCGTAACGACAACCCGGGCGATATCCACTTCCCGGCAAAGCGGCCGGATATTCGGCAACACCATATCGAAGGTAAAAAGCGTGGAAACACCTGTATCGGAGGTAAGTGCTTTCAATTCATCAACCGTGTACATGGGGTTCAGATTGACAACGACGGCGCCCAGATTTAAAGCAGCATAATAGGCAATGATATACTGGGGACAATTCGGCAGGTGGACCCCGATGCGATCACCCTTTTTAACACCCATCTCGGCCATGGCATTGGCCATTCGCAGGACCTGCTGTCTGAGATCCCAGAAGGTCATTTCGGTCCCGTAAAAATTGGTTGCCGGCTTGTTCGGAAAATTGCCGGCCGGAATGTCTAAAAAATAGTGGGCAGGAACGCGCGGGTAACGAATGGTCAAAGGCACACTGTAGTCATAATGTCGCTGCCAGGGTCTGTTTTCCATTATTACCTCCTAACCCGGAAAAGCCGGGATTGAATATTGAAGATTGAAGATTTATGGTATCGCTTCGCGCTGTCTTTTCTATTTAAATCGATAGCATTCCTAATTTTCTGGATTCCTGCCTTCGCAGGAATGACGGTCTATATTCTATATGTCGGATTATGTCATATGACTCTTATATCGGCGACTTCTGTTCGGAAGGTAGGGGCATCGGCCACCGTGCCGATCCGAATAGGCCGCCACGGTGTGCGGCCCTACTCTGTCTTCTGACACCTGAAACCCGACACCTGAAACCTTATTTCTGCCCTCTGTCATTAGTCATCCGTCCTCTGTTATCTGTTATCTGACTTCTGTCTTCTATAATCCACCAAAGCCCTCATCTGAAATTTCTATGGCAGCGGCACATCCGCCTTTGATGGAATCCATCTTACCGGATGTCAACGGAAGCTCCGTATTGATGAAAAATTCAGCGGTTTTGATTTGGCCCTCGTAAAAAGCGATATCCTTTTTCTTGGGCTTGCCAGCCAATTTCTCAGAAGCAACCACCGCCCGCCACAGCAGCATCCAGGCCATAATGGTGTCCCCCATGACGTGAAGAAACGGCAGTGAATGGGCAAAACCCACCTTGAAATCCGCTGATGTCGCCATTTTGCCGATATGAAGTGCAATCTCTCCCAACCGATTGACGACAGTTTCGACTTTACCGGCCAGATCTTCCAGACTGTTTGTCTCTTTTGCCCGGGCGACGGTCTTTTGAATCTCGCCCAGAAAATTCATAAAAACCAAACCTTTTTTCATGCCGATTTTGCGTGCCAGCAGATCCATGGCCTGAATCCCGCTGCAACCCTCATAAATGGTGGTTATTTTGCAATCACGCGCGTATTGTTCCACCAGATAGTCCCGGGTATATCCGGCGCCGCCAAACACCTGGATGGCCTGAATGCAGACGTCATGCCCTTTTACCGCCAGGTAATCTTTTACGATGGGGGTAAGCATACTGAACAGGTCTTCATAACGCTCTTTTTTTTCAGGGCGGGCGGCAACGACTGCCTGAGAGCCGCATTTGGTCAAAAAATAAAAAAAACTGCGAATGCCGTCCACGTAAGATTTCATCCACAACAGGTTCCGGCGTACATCCGGGTGGTGGATAATCGGCACCGAAGGTGCGCCGTGATCGGCAAAATTTTCCAGGTCCCGGCCCTGAACCCTTTCCCGGGCATAATTGACTGCCAGGAGATAAGCTGCCGAAGCGTATCCTAAGCCCTGCAGACCGGTGCTCATCCGGGCATGGTTGATCATGTTGAACATGATTTTCATACCCCGGCGTTCCTCCCCCAACAAATAGCCGACGCAATTCCCTTTGCTGCCCAGTGTCATACTGCATGTGGCGCTGCCGTGAATGCCGTGTTTCTCTTCTACCCCGGTGCAGATAATATCGTTGCGATCGCCAAGGCTGCCGTCTTCGTTGACGAAGTATTTTGGAACCAGAAAAAGGGTGATTCCTTTGGTCCCCGGAGGATCTCCTTCAATACGGGCCAGAACCGGATGGATGATGTTTTCCACCAGGTCAAACTCCCCGTTGGTAATAAAAATTTTATTGCCGGTCAGACTGTAAGTTCCGTCCGGATTTTTCACTGCAGTGGTGGTCAGCGACCCCACATCGGATCCGGCCTCGGGCTCGGTCAGCAACATGGTGCCGCCCCATTGGGCAGCGGTAAGCTTGTGCACATACTTTTTTTTCTGCTCCTGCGTCCCATACAGCTGGATGATCAGGGCAGTGCCGTTGCCCATGGTCGCATAACAGTAGAGCGCCCAGTTGGCAGCCAGAAAATACTCGGCCACGGCCGCGCCGATAAAGGCCGGGGCGCCCTGCCCTCCCATATCGACCGGCACGCTCAGGTTCTGCCAGTCACCCTCCAGGACCAGGTCGAAGACCCGATGAAAACTCTCGGGCACCTTGACAGTGCCGTTTTCGAAACGAACACCCTGCTCATCGCCGTCTGTGAGCGGCGGCAGCACTTCCGTGAGTGCCAGGGCCCTGGCGTCCGTAATGATCATGTCGCAAGTCTTTTTATTGAATTCATGGTAGGTCTCATGCTTTAAAATTTCTTCACAATTCATTTGTTCCCAGATAACAAATTCCTGGTCTCTTCTGTCTGCTGCTTGTTGTGGCATAGTTCTAAACTCCTTGAGTTGCGAGTTACGGGTTGCGAGTTACGGCTTGCAGGATTTTTATCAGATACGATTCTACAACAAAATAGGCATAACGTGCAATACGCTACATGAACCACATGTAACATATTGCACACGAATATCATTTATAATATTATTAAAATTTGTCAACATAAATATTTTTGATTTTTAGCTTGACAATTTTTACGGCAGCGGTTTATTACCGGGGCAACCAACTCTTTACCAACATCACTTCTCTCGTCATATCATCCGAGGTAATCATGAAGATTCGCCAGCTGGTCAAGCGAACCGGCGTTCCCAAAGAAACTATCCATTTTTATATCCGCCAGGGCCTATTGCGCAAACCTCGCAAATCAGGCGTGAACTCCGCTGAATATAATGAAAGCTACGTGGACCAGATTCGACTGATCAAAGACCTCAGAGACAATTATTACCTCCCGATCCCTGAAATCAAAAAAATCGTTAAAGACTTCCGAAAGCAATCCCCATCGG
>JAJRVC010000638.1 GCA_024277475.1 Deltaproteobacteria bacterium | reverse complement strand
TTCTAACAAACAAATGGCGTCACTCAAAATCAATCGACATGAAATATTCCCCCAATGGAATTACACTTTAATGGCATGAAAATGTGAAATTATTCTTGAGTGACTCCTAAGGGGCACTGAAATCCCTTTATTCATATACACTGCGGCTTTTCCATAAGCCATGCTGCTGGTCGCGTAATCCATTACAATCGGTTCGGTCTTATTCGTCCCCGGCATGGCAAAGCAGATGGGGTTTGTCATAAAAAGAGATTTTTTGCCTCCCACAGGAGCCACCATCAAAGGGGAATCGTGGGCATTCGCAAAATGGAGTGATACCAGACCCGCCTCCACAGCCTGCTCACCATAGGTTCCCAGACGCCCGATGTGGCCTGAATCTTTGAGCGTTACAATTGCCATGCCGGTTTCCCGACAATGGATGATGCCGGCATCAAGGGCCTCCCGGGCGGTCCGCTGACCGAAACCCCGACCACCATCAAAAACCAGGAAGGCACCCTCGCCTTTCACTTTCCGGGCGGGTGTATTAGACTTGAGATGACCCGCTTTCACCCAGGCCATGTACCAGCTCACCATCATTGCCCCGTGACTGTCATGCCCGCGCAAATTTGCCTGGATCAAGTGGTCGGCAACAATTTCAGCTTCATATTTATCACTGCCGCCATGCTTCAAAATCTTCAGAAGCAATGCTTTAAGCTTTTCTACCGGAATGTTCATAGATCCCTCTATACTCATAAATGATCGGTACTATAAAAAAAATCTTCAGGTGAAAACACCTTCCAATCGTGAAGCTTTGGTTGAATAGACTAGTATAATCGTGGCTGGAAGCCGCTCCCACAGGTATATACCAATAGATACTTGTGATGGTAATAGGGCTAAAAAATGGGACCTAACGCTTAACTTACATCAAAAATTCGGCGTCTTCTCTAATTTCGATCAGGGACGGAACCTTGGCCTGATTCGCCGCCTGCACTAATTCGTGCAGATGTTCAAAGCTGGTTGCCCGTTCAGCCATACAACCGAACCCTCTGGCAATGGTCAGAAAATCCGGTGTGTAGGTTTGGGTCCCGGTAACAGGAATCTCCCTGGTTCGCATACATCTTCTGATTTCTCCGTAGCCGCCATTATTCCAGATCAGCACAACCACCGGGGCCTTGGCCTCAACGGCAGATGCCAGTTCAGGCAATGTGAACTGGATGCCGCCATCGCCGATCACCGCTGTTACCGGTCGATCCGGCTGGGCCAGTTTGGCACCGATGGCTGCGGGCAAGGCATACCCTAATGTCCCGAAACCGGTGGCCGAATGAAAAAAGGATCGCGGCCGGTTACATTCAAGCGAATGCAGGGCATTGTATATCAGCTGGGTAGAATCACCGATAATGATCACCCCCGGTAAAGCCTTTCGAATTGTGTCCATCAGGCGCTTATGGGATGCACATTCCGGCCACCAGCTTTCTTTCACCCGCGCACGCAGTTCTGCTGTCCTTCTCGCTCCATCTGAATTCGGCACAGGCTTTGTTTCAAGTGGCACACCCAGTGCCCGGTTCAATGCGGCCTGGGCCGCTCCGGCATCACTCAAGATAGCCAGATCTGCCGGCCAGTTTCGCGACAGCTGGCCGGAGTCGATATCAACCCGGATCAATTTCCCGTTGAACTCGAATTTAAGTCCGTCAATAAACGTATCGGTTTCACTGATTTCCGTCCCCACCGCCAGCACCACGTCCGCCTGCTTCAATGCGTCCGCCACAACCCGAAATCCGATATTTAAACCAACACACAACGGATGACTTGTCGGCAGTATCCCCGAGCCGTTGGTGGTATTCACCGTCGGTGCATCCAGAAATTCGATTAAAGCAAGCGATTCATCCACAGCGTCTTTAGCGCCCCCGCCCAGCCATACCATTGGATCTTTTGCAGACAGCAACATATCCGCCGCACGAGCAATGGTATCCGAACCGGGCTGCGGCCGGTCCGGAATGCTCGGCAGAGCGCTTGCGACAGACTCTGCCGACGTTGCCAGGACGTCAACCGGAATCTCAATATGGACCGGCCGCGGACGTTGGCTACGGAAGACCGTAAATGCCCGCGCCAATACTTCGGGCAGTTCCTCCGGCCGCAGGAGGGTGTGACTGAAAGCAGCAACCCCGGAGACCAGATTGCGTTGAAAGGGCAATTCATGCAAACGTCCCTGGCCCATAGCCAGCTGTTCGGTATTATTCACACTCGAAATCACAAGCATGGGAACGGAATCGGCATAGGCCTGCCCCATGGCTGTTAAAATGTTGGTCATACCCGGGCCGGTAATGATGAAACAAGCCGCCGGTTTTCCCGCAGCCCGCGCATACCCGTCGGCCATAAATCCCGCTCCCTGTTCGTGTCGCGGCGTGACATGCCGAATTTTGGACATAAACAGCCCGCGGTACAATTCCAGCGTGTGGACGCCCGGAATGCCGAAGACGGTATCGATCCCGTATGCCTCAATGAGCTCCACGACTTTTCCACCGCAAGTGGTCATGCTGATTCTCCTATATCTCAGACGACTTCCATCACCCCCGTCACCGAAGCTTTGAACGCCCGCAGCATTTCTTCAATATTCTCCTGGGTATGGGCAGCGGAGAAAAAAGCAAGATGCATCCAGGGCAGCAGGATGTTGTTCAGACGAAAATAAAGTTGCAATTGACCCAGGGCGTCCTCGTCCTGGCCCAGCAGGTCCCGCGGGATGAGCGGCAGGTCCGCCTTGGCGTGAATCTGGAACATCGAGCCGATGCCGGTCATGCAAAACGGGTAACCTTGGGACGTACACCATTCATTGAAACCGCTACGTAAAAATTCGCCTTTTGCCATCATATCTGGATAAATATCAACGTTTGCCTGGAGGTACTTCAGCGTTGCCGCGCCGGTGGTCAGAGTCAAAGGGTTGCCGCTGAAAGTCCCGGCGGCCGAAAAACCGTCATCAGTTTTCTGGGCAATCGCCACCATGTCTTTCGAACAGGCAATTGCGCCGACCGGCAGCCCGCCGCCTATAATTTTGCCATAGGTAGCCACATCCGGCAGAACGCCGGTCAGCTCCTGACAGCCGCCCAGGGCCAGACGAAACCCGGTGATCACTTCGTCAAAATGCAACAACACGCCGGCCCTGCGGGTGACTTCGCGCAATTTTTCCAGGAAGGCTTTGTCGACCGTCAACATCCCGCCACCCAGAACCGGCTCGATGGCCACGCCGGCCAGCTCATGGGCGTGGTCTTCGATGATCTGGAAAGCGCTCTCGTTAAACGGCAGCATCAACATGGTGTCACGTGCGCCGTCGGGGATACCCCCGGACCCGGGTGTCATGTTGGGACGTTCAGCCGGTCCCATATTATCAGGGTCGATGGCCACACTCCACTGGGCGTAGTCATGCCAGCCGTGGTAGCAGCC
>JAJRVC010000637.1 GCA_024277475.1 Deltaproteobacteria bacterium | reverse complement strand
TGAAACACCGCCTGGCCGGAACAGTGAATTGATTGAACGTCGAACATCGAACGCCCAACGTCGAACTTCGAATATTGATGACGCTACGCTTTATCTATTTTAAAACAAGCGAACCGAAAAATTTTGAAGAATTGAATCACTGTGCTCTGTCTTTTTTAAATTGATCGTTGGACCTTGAGGCTCTCGACGGGCAGAATACATTATTCGACGTTGGACGTTCAATGTTCAATGTTCGACGTTCATTTTTTTTTAGTTAACCCGTCATATGAAAATAGCAAAGACCAAAGTTTCTTTTCTGATCAGACTGGCTGCTTTTTTGCCCATTATTCGTCTTCATCGGAAGAACCATTTTCGTTGGGGTGGGACCGGGGATATTTCACTAGCAGTTTCAAGATTTCATCCCAATCTTTTACCGTTTTACCGGCTTTGGTTTTCTCAAACGAAAATCGCTTCCCAATTCGTCCTATTGCCGTCGATATGACAGCAGAAGAACCGATAATAGAGTGTAGTTGCACTTTATTATCTTCCAGATTTTCAAGTGTTTTTAGCCCGCGCCAGCGGAGAATGACTGATTTGGGGAAGTTTTGTTTTTCCAGCCAGTTTCCCGTGATGCCTTTTCCTAAAAACCGGCTCAGGTAGATGATTTTAAAATTATCGCTGAGTGAGTTGACCGCCTTCCGGCTACTTTCCCTGATCTCATCTGAAAATAAGGTATTTCTAAATGCTCCTTCGATTTCAATGATAATCGCCTTTTCGTTTTCGCCCATCACCAGGATTAGTCCGGAGGCGTTGTCGGTGTTTGAGCGGGCGGTAATTTTTTTAAATCCAGGTTCACGGGGGGTGTATTTTAAGTAACCATAGCCATCGCCACCGGTTAATATTCTTTTCAGAAGATTATTATCCAGATAAATGTCCACCATCCGTCCACCCGCAGAAAAGAATCCATCCCTGGTCAGCACACTAATGTTTACCGGTGTCCGAACAGTGGTCACAAGGTCAAAAACGACCACTTTGCTGTGAGATTGAGGTACAATAATCAATATGAAAAGGATAGACAGAAGGTGTTTTTTTAAGCGGATGATCATGTTGCGGCCCTGTTGTGCCGGTGCTATATTTCTGTCGGTTGATAAATGCCGCCATTTTATTCTAAACGGCATTTGAAGATGGTGAAAATATTTCAACCCCCGCATCAGAACTATTGGGTGGAAATACCGAAAACCGAAAGCAATGAGAAGTACATCAAGCCTTGAAAAATTGCGCTGATAATCCAGCCGATCATGCAAACCCCCACCGCACGATAGATGCTTTGATAATTCATTGCCTGCTTGATTGCCACGACGGCAGCCACAAACATCCAAACTGAGGCGATTAGAAAAGTAGTCCCCGCCAGATCCGGTATGAGGCCCAGTATACGAATCAGTCCGGGCGAACTGGCAAAGCCCATCGCGCGCAACACGGCTTTTCTATTTCCTTTTGTTTCGGCTTCAGGTAATAATCTCACGCCGACAAAATAGGTTGAAAAAGCCCAAATGTACCATCCAATCAGAGTGGTAATCATTGCGAAATTGATTCCGGTAACTCCTCCTCGGGCAAAGCCGCCGTAAGCAGAAGCTGCGCTGTAAATAAAAACGGCCATCATGGCTTGAAACATGGTTCCCGTGTCTGCGGTAACTTCTTCATACAGACCGGTATCGAGCTTAGCGGCACGGAACAAACGATTCAGGAAGAGACTCATAGGACCTCGCGTCAGTCGGTAGGTTTATAAACCTGAATTGAGCATTTTGTGGCAAAAAATTTTCGCCACCAAGACACCAAAACACAAAGAAAATTTTTAAAGTTAACGGCTATCATTTTGCTGGCGGTGTGTCAATAAAACGCGGAACACTGGAATAAAACCGGAGTGCAAAAGGAATTTGACGGCAGCGGTTGGAATCGGTTAAAAAGGGAGCCATACCGCGGCTTAGTGTAAATACACGGTAACTTTATTGGGAAAAGACTGGATAGTTCTAAAAAATATTTATACCAAAAAATCCGACCCGTGAACAGATACGAAGTCGGATTTGCTTGGTACTAAAGAAAAAATTGTTGTTTATCTGTTGAGCTGATAAAAGCGTTTCGCCGGAAATTTACGGATTAATCTGATTTTTTAGTGCTTTTCGGTTTTGTGGATGAATACCCGTCTGCGTACCACCCGCCGCCTTTCAACTCAAACGAGCAGGTGGAGAGAATTTTCTTGGCTTTTTTTTTGCATTTGGTGCACTGAGTGTGCCTGGTTCCCATGGGAACTAGTTTTTCGGTAATGTGTCCGTTTGTGCATTCAAATTCATAAAAAGGCATGTTAATCCTCCTGTAAGGGCTATTAATCCGAGCATCTAAAACTGGATACTGAATGTTTGGATTCTTATTTCCTGGTGAAAATTTATTCATTTTATTCTTTTTGTCAAGGAAAATCAAGCTGCGAACTCAATTTACACAATATTAAATATGATATCAGTATGTTATAAAATATCCACCAAACTGAAATAGTGCTTGACAGGATTGCCGAAGGCAATATAAAAATCATAAATATTTTCAGATATTAAGAGCTTAAATTTCCCATTACAAACACCGGTCTACCAAGATTGGCATTTTATAATTGAAAGGCAACTGATTGTATGAATCAAAAATCCTCTTTAGCAAAATTATTGAAACTGGGTCAGCTAAAAACCAACGAGCACACAGTAATGGCCATTCTGGGGGTTATTGTGGGCCTGGCGGCGGGGCTGGGTGCCGTCGGATTCCGCTATCTCATAAATTTTTTCCAGGCCATTGCCTACGGATCTCCCAGTGAATTGCTCGAGGTGGTAAAGGCTATTCCCTGGAGCTATAAAGTCGGTATTCCGGCGGCCGGCGGGCTTCTGGTGGGACCACTTGTGTATTTTTTCGCAAGAGAGGCCAAAGGTCACGGAGTGCCCGAAGTTATGGAGGCTGTCGCTCTGAAGGGCGGTGTCATCAGGAAAAGGGTTGTTTTTGTTAAAACCATAGCCTCCGCTATCAGTATAGGTACCGGCGGATCCGTTGGCCGGGAAGGCCCGATTGTTCAAATCGGTTCCGCCATCGGATCCACCATCGGTCAGGCATTGAATGTATCGGGGGATCGAATGCGGGCGCTGGTAGGATGCGGAGCCGCCGCCGGTATTGCCGCCACCTTCAATGCGCCTATCGCCGGTTCCATGTTTGCCCTGGAGGTTGTACTGGGAGATTTCGGACTGGCCACCTTCAGTCCGATTGTGATCTCTTCCGTGATGGCCACCGCCGTTTCACGAGCTTTTTTAGGGGATACGCCGGCATTTCTTGTTCCCGCTTATCAATTGGTCAGCGCCTGGGAATTTCCCATTTACCTGATACTCGGCCTTTTTTGTGCCGCCTTGGGCGTTTCATTTACCAAAACCCTTTACCGTCTTGAAGATTTGTTCGATAGTCTAAAATTTCCCGAATATTTAAAGCCGATTATTGGGGGATTGATCCTGGGAGTCAGCGGTCTGTTTATTCCTCAAATTATGGGGGTCGGCTATGGCGCCATGGACCTGGCGCTGGGGCAGCAGTTTGCCTGGTGGCTTATGCTGCTTTTGGTGGTGGCCAAATTGCTGGCGACGTCCATTACCATCGGTTCGGGCGGATCGGGAGGCATTTTCGCCCCATCGCTGTACCTGGGCGTGATGGCCGGCGGTTTTTTTGGGATAACGGTACATCATCTGTTTCCGAACGTGACGGCATCTCCCGGTGCATACAGTATCGTCGGCATGGGGGCGGTTGTCAGCGCCACCACTCATGGACCCCTGACGGCCATCTTAATCCTCTTTGAGATGACGGGCAGTTACGAAATTATCCTTCCGCTCATGTTTTCCTGCATAATTGCAACGATTGCCAGTGGCCAGTTGATGAAAGAGTCAATTTATACACTAAAGCTGGCCAGGAGGGGTGTTGACATCAGAGAAGGAAAAGAGGTCAATGTTTTAAAATCGATGCACGTCAAGGATGTGATGAGTCCCCATGCGGAAACCGTGTCCGAGGATTGGTCCCTGGGTAGAATGTCCGATAAAATTTCCAAAAGCAAATACAACAGTTTTCCGGTACTCGATTCCGAGAATAAACTGGCCGGTATTCTATCTTTTAACGATTATAGTGAAGCTATATTTGATGAGGATTTAAAATTCATCGTAGTTGCCAAGGACCTGGCATCCTCTGACGTTGTCACCGTATCCTCGATCGATAATCTGTACACTGCGCTTGAAAAAATCAGTCGGAATGATTTCTCTACACTACCGGTGGTTTCACCCGACGATCCCTCGCAGTTAGTCGGCATCATCACCCGGCGGGATGTTATCGGGGCCTATGAGAAAGCCGTACTTAAAAAATCACTGTTTAAAAATTAATCCATAAAATTCAATGCCTTTGAGATTGGGGCGCAGATTGATACAACGAAACACAGATAGTAAACAGCGAAACAATCCGATTCTTGGGGTTCATGAAGAAATAAATTCACAATCATTTCAGGATAGTGAAAGCAATCGGCTAAAAGTCTTCCGGCAAAAACTTCACTATCATAGCCATGAAGCCTTAACGATGGCTTCAGCCTCGCAGGATTGTGCCTGCTATTTTCGCATTCCCGCAGACAGGACGAAGGAAGAAGGCGACACAACAACGCTTGAAAGGCAAGCCGAGGACCAGTCCCCTGAAGAAGAGGATGAAGAAGAGGAGTATATACTTTGCCGCCAGTGCCATCAGGCGATCACTAAGCCGGCCGAACGTATTGCAATGCAGGGATTACACCGGCACACTTTTGCCAATCCCCATGGTGTTGTTTTTGAAATTGGATGTTTCAGAAGTGTAAAAGGATGCGGATATGCCGGAGCCGCCTCAGATGACTTCAGCTGGTTTGCAGGATATAGCTGGCGAGTCTGTTTCTGCACCCTGTGCCTGACTCATTTAGGCTGGATGTTCAGTCTGGGGGGAGACAATATCTTTTATGGACTGATACTGGATCGGCTGATCGACCCCGGATAGGCCCTTATCAGGTTCTGTCTGACAACATGTTGTAAAAGATTGGGGGTGTCAGGTGTCAGCACCGCCGCTGGCTGCTTTGATGAGCTGGCTAAAACAGCAAACCGCAGAACCACAGAATAACGAACCGCAGAATTTCGAAGGATGGTTTCGTTTTGCTCAGTCTTTTTATCTATAATAGCCGGAATACATTAATGCCTTGGAACTGGTGCGAGGCAAATATAACAATTTTATTCATAACTCAATATTTACGCTAACCCAACGCACTATGCATGGCAGACGGGTATTCATGATTCGATACTCGCTTTTTTTCATAGGTTCTGCAAGTCGCAAGAGAATTGTGTTTGAGTGGCTGAACTATTACGGAAAGGGTGATTTCCAATGGGGGAAATAAAAAGCACACTGGATCTTGTTCTGGAAAAAACCAGGCACCTCACGCTAAGCTCTGAGGAAAAGCAGGAACAGATGCAGAAAAAAATTGAAAAGCGCATCAAAGGCATGCTGCAGAAATATCAGGACGGGATATTGCCCAACAAACAGTTTCAAATTGACTATGAAAAACTCCAAAAGAATTCCAACCTGTCAGATAATAACATCCTGATTAATGAAATTATCAACCGTCTCGATCCGGATCGGGATAATCAATCCCTGCTGGAGATACTTGAGGAATGCTGTAGCATTGATTCAGCAACAATCAAAGCAGTTATTAATGGTTACAGGGATGCCTACCACAAAGCTGCCGGTAACAGGATGGTCCGGCTCAAAGAAAATCTTGCCCCAAAACATTTCATTTCAGGTTCGGCCGTCGTTCCCAACCTGGAGGCGGATGAGCAATGGCGCCGGGAAGCGCAGGAAATCCGTTCCGGATATAAAGTCCAATTAAATCGGGTGAAAGATAATCTGCTTGGTGGCAGGAGCTAATTCCCGCTTGCCGAATTCTTCCTGCCTCTGCCCCCCGATCTCTGTCCTCTGGTATGAAACTACACCAAAATGGTACGGTTTTTCGATTTGACCAGCCGTTTTTTGGGCCGGCGGCTGGACTTACTCTGACCGCTGTCCCCTGATCTCCGAATTCTGACCTATACGTAGGCAAAATAGAATTGCTCAATTTCTGCAAAATTTTCCCGTACTTTTTCTGCTCCTGAAATAATTTCACCGTGTCCCGGCAGCAGCCATTGCACATCAAGATCCGTAAGTCGTTTGATACTTTCCTTGAGCTTTGATCCGTCACCGCCGGGAAGATCCGTTCGACCCAGGCCTTGCTTAAAAACAAGATCTCCGGTGAACAAGGCTTTTTGTGCCGGCCAGTACAAGGTTACGGATCCGGGAGAATGCCCCGGTGTGTGAAAAATGTTCAGTTCAAGACCGTCCAGAGAAATGTGGCCTTCCCTGAGGAAAAAATCAGGCACCATGGAATTCATATCGATCCCAAAGGCAGCACTCATTCGTTTTCCGATGTTGATCGCCCATTGCCACTCATCTTCATGTATGGTGAATCGTGTCGGAATATCCTTGAATAATTGAACCGCCTCGATGTGGTCCGGATGGGCGTGTGTGCAAATTATCAAATCGATGTCTGTGATTGCCAGCCCCAGTTGCTTGAGGCCTTGCGCAACAGGGTCAAACAGTCGGCTGTGGCCCGGGTCTATCAGCACCCGAATGGGACCGTCAATGAGGAAAGTGTTGCAGTTGTTGGTGGTCATGGACTGCCAGATAAAGGCATGAAGGTCTTTGAATATTTCCATAATTTTTGTTTTACTCCCTTATTAGTATTACTTTAAATATTACTCTCAAAAAACCGGTCCCCTGAACACAATATCTGGTATGGCGACATTTTATACAATTTTATTAAGACGGTATTTAAGTTTTTCTTTGATTAGAAATCTATCCTCATTCAATCCCGGTTTATCCGGCTCTTTCCACTTCTCTTACTATTTGCTGCAGTATTTCGCCCGCTTTTCCCCGCATAAGCACGTCGCACATGTCGTCACACGGCGTTTCGGACAGATTGATGATGGCCAGAAAGGCCCCGTTGTTTTTAGCATAAACCGGCATTTGAGCTGCCGGCTGGACCAGCAGAGTTGATCCCACAATCAAGAAAAAATCGCATTCCCTGGAAAGGATGACGGACTTTTCTACCTCCGCTACGGGCATTGACTGGCCGAATGAGATGGTGTCCGGCTTCAAAAAACCACCGCATTCACATTCCGGCGCCGGATCACCGGTTGTCAGGCGCTGTTGCACTTCATCGATGGGAGAAATTTTTTGGCAGCTCATGCAGCGTATACGGCAGGTGTTCCCGTGCAGTTCGACAATTTTGTCATCAGGCAGTCCCGAAGCCTGGTGCAGCCCGTCAATGTTTTGGGTGACCACCGCTTGAAGCAGCCCCATTTCATTTAATCGGGCCAGCGAGATGTGGGCTGCATTGGGTTCAGCCTTGGTGATTCCCTGATAAAGCTGTACACACCGCCTCCAATACTCCACCCGGGATTTTTTCGAAGACATGAATTCATCAAAATAAACCGGGCGAAATTTATCCCAGATGCCGCCCTGGCTGCGGTAGTCGGGAATACCGCTTTCAGTGGATATGCCTGCGCCGGTAAAAATCACATTTTTACCGCCTTCTTTTATTTTCCTGGCGATTTGGTTAATTTTATTTTTCATAGGAACAATATCCTTGTTGGTTCCCCGATAATCCGGGATTTATAGCCCCGGCTTTGGTCAGTCAGTAATTGCTGACGGCAACGGCTCTTTTTCGTCCTTGTCAACTCCCCAGCCGAGTACATTGCGCATGATCGACCAGCGTGGTTTTATTTCTTCAGCTCCCACTCCCATGATCCAGTAGTCATATTATTCTTTTATGTTAAAGAAAAATTGAGATAGGGACTTATTACTTCCGCTGGCCGTGACCGGTCGCCAGAACCCAGCAACCAGCGACGAGAAACCAACTGCCAGCAACCAGCCTACCCTTCCTTAAACTCAGCTACTAGCTGCTGCACCGTTGCCTTCGCATCTCCGAACAGCATCCGGGTATTTTCTTTTACAAAAAGCGGATTGTCAACGCCGGCAAAGCCGGCAGCCATGGATCGCTTCAATACCAGGACGGTTTTGGCCTTGTCCACATCGATGACCGGCATGCCGTAAATCGGGCTCGACTCGATCTCCCTGGCGGCGGGATTGACAACGTCATTGGCCCCGATGACCAGGCATACATCAACCGTTTCCATGATGGGATTGACATCGTTCATTTCAGCCAGTTGCTCATAGGGCACGTTGGCTTCAGCCAGCAGCACATTCATATGACCGGGCATGCGGCCGGCAACGGGATGGATGGCGTAACGGACTTCAGCGCCATTATTTTCGAGGATTTCACCCAGTTCCCTGACGGCATGCTGGGCTTGGGCTACAGCCATGCCGTATCCCGGTACGA
>JAJRVC010000636.1 GCA_024277475.1 Deltaproteobacteria bacterium | reverse complement strand
TACGCTGATCGCGACGTACCCGATAATTTTTTCAGGTTTTATTTTAGAAGGATATTGAAATAGATCACAGACTTTTTTTCGTGTTTTTGTGATTAATTTCTATTTTTTCTCCGTTTCGTACGGGTTTATTAGATAAACTTACCAAAGTAATTTCTCTGCATGCTCCGCGTGCTCTGCGGTAAAACGATAATTTTGGATCAACGCCATGAAAAGGCTAGAAGAAAAACTAACCACCAAAAAGCAAGCCCTCCGGCTGATTGCCATATTGCTGATTGGAATGGCATTGGGCTATTGGATCAGGGGGGGAGGCCCTGAAGCAAATCAGCCCGGCGACTCTCAAATATCGGCGAATACGGAAGAAATTTCAACAAAATCCGACGAAAACACGCTGTACGCTTGCCCTATGATGTGCGTATCCCCCATGGCAACACCGGGCGATTGCCCGGTGTGCGGCATGGAACTGATTCCGGTTGAGGCGGGAGAGAAAAGCGCTGCCCCAAGACTCAAACTCAGTCCCGAGGCCATGAAGCTGGCCCAAATCCAGGTCGCCCCCGTGGAACGTAAATTTGTCGAGTCCGAAATTCGGCTGTTCGGCCAGATCGAATACGATCCGGTTCACATCAGCTATGCGTCAGTCTATGTTCCCGGCGTCATCGACAAAATCTACGTGAAGCGGGCCGGGCAAACGGTCAGGTGGGGCGATCCTCTCTTCGACATTTATTCCCCGGAAATTTTTTTTATCGAGCAGGAAATGATAGAGGCCCTGAAAGTCGTCCCCGCTTATTTTGCATTCAACGTGACCAAATCGCATGTACGTAAAAGAGCCCGGGTGCTTACCAACAGACCTGCAAACCTGGATAAAGCCTCGCCTGAGTTGAAAGCCGCCTATGAAACCTTGGCGGCGATGCGCCTTAAATTGATTCTTATCGGTATGGAAAAAAAAGATGTCGATGAACTGATGAAGCGCGGCGAGCCCAGCGGCATAGCCACCATATATGCCCAACGTAGCGGAATCGTCATTGAGCAAAAAGCATTTGAGGGGACATACGTGAATACCGGGACGCCGGTTTTTGCCATCGCTAATCCTAAATTTGTCTGGGCGAAACTGAAAGCTTATGAGTCGGATTACGCCTGGATTAAAATCCAACAGGAGGCACATTTCCAAACAGATACCTACCCGGGTGAAACCTTTAAAGGCAAGGTTGCCTTTATCGATCCCATTTTTAATACTAAATCCCGCACCTTTGATGTCGGTGTCATCTTCACTGACAAAGGCAGCCGGTTCAGACCCAGCATGTATGTCCGGGCCGTTATTTTTGCTAAACTGACCGCCGGTGGTAAAGTGGCGGGTGGAAAAGACAAATCCCGCAGGGTTCCGCTGGTTATCCCTGCCACGGCGCCCCTGATTACCGGCAAAAGAGCCGTCGTCTATGTGGCGGTGCCCGGTGCAAAAGGTGTATTCGAAGGTCGCGAAATTGTATTGGGTCCGCGGGCCAGGGACTACTACGTGGTTCTGGAGGGCCTCACAGAGGGCGAGCAGGTGGTGGTGAATGGCAATTTTAAAATCGACAGCCAGGTTCAGATCCTGGCAAAATCGAGCATGATGAGCGTAAAAGGTGACCAGGCGGCCGACGCCCACCTCTATCACCGTGGTTCCCAAACTATGGAAAAGAAACAACGGCATCAATAGCTCAAAGCAGATTCTAATCGTTTGCACTTACCAGTTGCCAACTAAACATGACCGTGAAGCAAAATCCTCCAAATACCTCCTCCCTGCTTGAACGCATCATCCGCTTTGGCCTCGAAAAAAAGGTAATCGTTTTTTTGGCCCTCTTCCTGCTTGCCGGCTGGGGTATTTTGGTCGCACCTTTTAACTGGACACTGGGTGGCCCGCTCAGAGACCCTGTGCCCGTGGACGCCATACCGGACATCGGTGAAAATCAGCAAATCGTTTTTACCCAGTGGATCGGTCGTTCGCCCCAGGACCTTGAAGATCAAATCACATATCCCCTAACGGTTTCCCTGCTCGGTATACCGGGTGTCAGATCTATCCGCAGCTACTCCCTGTTCGGGTTTTCCACCATCTATGTTATATTCGAGGATAATGTTGATTTTTACTGGTCCCGTTCCCGCATTCTGGAAAAGCTCAACAGTCTTCCCCGGGGAACCCTGCCCGATGATGTTCAACCCGTCCTGGGACCGGATGCCACCGCCATGGGACAGGTGTTCTGGTACACCCTGGAAGGACGGGATAAAAACGGCCTTCCAACCGGCGGCTGGGATCTTCACGAACTGAGGACGGTTCAGGACTGGTATGTGCGCTTTGCGTTGCTTTCGGTGCCGGGTGTCAGCGAAGTTGCATCCGTGGGCGGCTTTGTTCAGGAATACCAGGTTGATCTGGATCCGGACCTGCTGCGCGCCAACAACGTAACCCTGACCGAGGTGGTGGCCGCCGTAAAAAACACGAATCTCGATGTAGGAGCCCAGACCATTGAAGTCAATCGGGTGGAATATCTCATCCGCGGCCTTGGTTTCATCAAAGGCACCCAGGATCTCGAAACGGCTTTTATAAAGTTAAACGATGGTATTCCCGTCTTTATACGCAATGTGGCCCGGGTCAGTTTAGGCCCGGCATCCCGCCAGGGTGCCCTGGACAAAGGCGGCGCCGAGACCGTCGGAGGGGTGGTGGTCGTGCGGTACGGTGAAAATCCGCTAAAAGTTATCCAGGCTGTCAAAAAAAAAATTGCTGAAATTTCCCCCGGTTTACAGAAAAAAATATTACCGGACGGCACACTGAGCCGGGTGCGGATCGTGCCTTTTTATGACCGGACCGAACTGATTCACGAGACCTTGGGGACCCTTCAGAGTGCCTTGTCTAATGAAATACTGGTGACGATCATCGTCATCATCATGATGCTTATGAATCTGCGAAGTTCCCTGCTGGTTGCCGGGTTGTTGCCGCTGGCGGTGTTGATGTGCTTCATCGCCATGAAGCTCAGCGGGGTGGATGCCAATATTGTAGCCCTTTCCGGCATTGCCATTGCCATCGGCACCATGGTGGATATGGGGATTATTCTTACCGAAAATATTTTCCGGCACATGGATCGTGCCGCGCCTGATTCCGACCGGCTTGAAATCATCCTGAAGGCATCCCGGGAAGTTGGCGGCGCAGTCCTGACCGCCGTTTCAACCACCATTGTCAGCTTCCTGCCGGTATTCACCATGGAAGGTGCCGGGGGCAAACTGTTCAGTCCCCTGGCGTTTACCAAAACGTTTGCTTTAGTGGCCTCCTTAATTGTGGCCCTGGGCTTCATCCCGCCGTTGGCCCACCTGCTCTTTTCCGACAGATTCAGGGGCCGCAGATTGAGCTGGATATTCCCTGAAGGGTTGATTTATCTGGGTGGGGTGCTTGGATTTCTGGTTGGCTGGAAACCGGGCGTCTTGATTGTCGCCATCGGAACCTATCACCTCGTCTTACGCCGGCTTCCCGACCGAATCAAGAATTGGATGCGCATTTTTAGTAACTATGCGGTTGCCCTTGGGGTGGCGGTTATTCTCAGCCTGTACTGGGTTCCCCTAGGCGTGGAAAAAGGATGGCTGCGCAATTTTATTTTCATGGCGCTTATTCTCGGAGGCATATTAGCTGCATTTCGCATTTTCCACCATTATTACAAAGCCATACTTTCATGGTGCTTGGGTCATAAGACTGCTTTTCTGGTGCTTCCCCTGGTAATTTTACTGCTGGGTGCCTTGAGCTGGCGTGGATTTGACCCCCTCTTCGGCTGGCTGCCGCGATTGATAAAAGATTCAGCGCCGCTGACCGGCCTGTCCCAACATTTTCCGGGCCTGGGAAAAGAATTCATGCCACCGCTGGACGAGGGTTCCTATTTGTTCATGCCTACAACCATGCCCCATGCATCCATCGGAGAAGTCCTGGATATTATGCAAAAACAGGATATGGCCATCCAGAGCATACCGGAAGTAGAAACAGTTGTCGGCAAACTTGGCCGGGCCGAGAGTCCTTTGGATCCCGCGCCCATTTCGATGATTGAAACCCTGGTCGCTTATAGATCCGAATATCTGCATGATCCCGGCGGCAGGAAACTTAGATTTCGCTATCTGCCTGACAAACCGGATTTCTTTCGAGATGAAAACGGCACCCCGCTTGCAGCACTTGACGGAAAACCCTATCGGGTACGCGGGAAATTTGTTCGTGACGATGATAACCGTTTAATACCTCATACTGACGGCATGCCCTTTCGGTTGTGGCGCGCCGCCCTGGATCCTGCTCTCAACCCCGGACGCAAAAAATGGCAGGGCATTAGACGACCGGATGATATCTGGCAAGCAATTATCCGGGCGGCCTATCTTCCCGGCACGACAACGGCAGCCAGGCTGCAGCCCATTTCGGCACGCATGGTCATGCTCCAAAGCGGCATTCGTGCCGGCATGGGAATCCGTGTCACCGGCCCGGATCTTGAGACCATTCAGCAGGTATCCATGGATATAGAGGCCTATCTCAGAGAGGTGCCCGCCATCTCCCCGGCCACCGTGATTGCCGATCGGATTATCGGCAAGCCTTATCTTGAAATCCATATCGATCGACAGGCCATTGCCCAGTATGGTATCAGTCTACAGCAGGTGCTGGATGTCATTGAATTCGCCATCGGCGGCAAACGCATTACCACTACGGTAGAAGGCCGCGAGCGCTATCCGGTGCGAGTGCGATATACTCGTGAACTGCGGGATAATCTGGAATCTCTGGGCAGGGTCCTGGTGCCCGCCCAAAACGGGTCCCGAATCCCCCTCATGCAGATGGCCGAAATCACTTATGTCCGCGGCCCCCAGGTAATCAAAGGTGAGAATACTTTTCTGGTGGGATATGTGCTCTTTGACAAACTGCCTGGACGGGCCGAAGTGGATGTCGTAGAAGAGGCCCGCGATTATCTGAAAGAAAAAATCGCCAATGGAGAGTTTGTCCTGCCCGGGGGGGTCAGCTATGCCTTCACCGGAACCTATGAAAACCAGGTACGATCCGAAAAACGGTTGAAAATTATCCTGCCGGTGGCCCTTATCATTATATTTGTAATTCTCTATCTGCAGTTCAATTCCGTAGCAACAAGCTCCCTGGTTTTTTCGGGTATCGCGGTTGCCTGGGCCGGCGGCTTTATCATGATCTGGCTTTATGCCCAGCCCTGGTTTCTCAATTTTTCTGTTTTCAGTGTCTCGATGCGGGAGTTGTTCCAGGTTCATCCCATAAATCTGAGCGTGGCCGTCTGGGTGGGATTTCTAGCACTTTTCGGGATTGCTTCCGATGACGGGGTAGTGATGGCGACCTATCTGGACAGTGCGTTTTCCGAACACTCCCTGGAAGCGGTAGAAGATGTCCGCAATGCCGTCATCGTTGCCAGTTTACGGCGTGTACGGCCCTGCCTGATGACCACGGCCACCACTATTTTAGCTCTCATACCGGTTTTGACCTCCAGGGGCCGGGGATCGGACATCATGATTCCCATGGCCATCCCAGCTTTCGGCGGGATGGTTTTTGAAGTGGTCACAATGTTGATAGTGCCGGTGCTTTATTGCTGGATCAAAGAGTTGAAAAAATGACTGGGGTGGTTAATTCGAATTCATATCCGGGCACCGTTCGGTGCCCAACTTATTCAGCCATCTTAAATTCCTTACGATACGCGAAGTGTATCCCTGCTTCTCTAAGAGCCCATCGGGGCAGTCCCGTTTGCAGTGTTCAATTAAAGTCATGAATGACTGCGCATTTTCCGCGGTCCGACAGGGAACACCCTGGATGGAATAATACCTGGCTTTCAGGAAAGTTTCCTTGAGTGATGCCAGATACCCATTGCAGCGGGTCTTTTGCGCTTCATTTTTCCATTTGATGAATGTTTCTTTTTCTTTTTCTTTCTCTTTCTGTTCTTTGGACTTTTCCCCGGCCTTTTTTTTGTTAATGCCCTTTATTTTAGCGGGTATTGTCGTATCAGTTTGCCTTTCCTTTGCCGATTTTCTTTCAACATTTTTATTTTCATTAGTTTGATTTTCCACACCGCTGCCATCATTCTTCCTGGGCACTTCGGTATTCGAATCTTGCTCCCGGTCGAGCATTTTTTCATCATCAAGGTTATCTTTGCGATAATTTAATACATCGGCATCTTTTCCTTCAACCTCGTCCTTGATATCTTCTTCCCCCCTACCCGGTTCTTTGGTGGTAATCCCCCACCTCTTATCATTTTTTGCAGAAAACCGGTCTGTTGGTGTGGCGGACCCGGGGAGAAAAAAGCCCCAAATCAAAATCGGCAATATCAGATAATATAATTTCATAAATATTCCACAGGTAAAAGTACGGCGCATCATCTTTTCCTGAAAGCCCCACATCTGACAGCTTCGTAAAAAGTCAAAATTCTTGAATTTTGATCTTATAACCTATTGTAATTATTAAGTGTAAAATTTTATTTTTGTGTTTTTTGTGCCTTTTTGCGGCCATATCACATCTTGTATATGAATAATATTCAGATCTGATTTACACCTGAGCAAACCTCTTACAATATAGCCAAACTTTCGATTTTAAGTCCCTCTATCCTTTCAAAATGCCTTATATTAAGGGTAGCCACTGAAAATCCGAGGGAAAGCGCAGTGGCACCAATTATAAGATTGTGGGCACCGATCTGAATACCTTTGCTACGCAAATCAGACCATAGTTCCGCGTATATCCGGGCAATGGAAATATCAAATTTGTATATCGGGAACGACTCAATCACTTTTTCTACGTAAGCACTTCTTTTCAAACGTCTTTTAGTTGAATCCGCTCGGTGGACACCGTGGAGCAACTCGGCAACTGTAATGACGCTAATCCCAAAAATTTCTTCTTCCCGATGCTCCGTAAATGGGTCGATGTCAAATTCCCGCCTTTCTGCTCCAATAAGAACACTCGTATCGAGGATTACTCCCATAAATCCCCCGTTGGCACAAACGGCTGATCTTTTTGGCACTTTTCAAGATCTGCCACAAAGGAATCCAGCTCTTCACCGAGTCTTGGAAGTTTCTGCAGCAGGACTTTAAGTTCGCCCAGGGTCTTAATCTCTTTTTCTTCATCTATCGGGTTCATAGAAGCAACCGGTTTTCCACCTCTTTCAATAATATAGTGAACGCGTTTGAATTTTATTGTATTTAATACTTCTGAAAAATCCCTCACAGCCCGGGTTGCAGATATGCGTTTTTCCATTGACATAATCTCCCTGTAAAATATGATTATCATATTTTACAGCTCTATCGCATTTTGTCAATGTTAATATTTATCGTTTAGTCCCATGAAGTGGATACATCCTTACCATAATTTGTCAAAAATTTGCACATATTGTAGTTAGTGCCCGTCCACGAAGCCTTTTTTATCCATGGGCACTGGCGTAAGTTTCCATGGTTACTTTTCTCTGGCACAATAGTTTGAAAAGAGATCACCACTGCCGGGATCCAAAATGCCTTCACGGTAAATTTGTTCTAGTTTTTAAATGCGCAGGCACATGAGTTTTCAGTCATGCGCAGATAGTCAAAGACCAAGCGTACATTGAGCATAAGCTGTCGCATTTTCTGCGCGACGTTACGCACGCCTTTGGATTT
>JAJRVC010000635.1 GCA_024277475.1 Deltaproteobacteria bacterium | reverse complement strand
GTCATGGGTATTCAGCCCAATGCCGAACAAGGGACACTGATCATGTGTGTCGGTGGAACCAAAGAAAATGTAGAAACCTGCCGGGAAATACTGGAGGCGGTGGGTTCAAAAATTGTGCATGCAGGTCCAATTGGTGCCGGGAAAAACCTGAAACTGGTGAATAACCTTATGCAGGGGACCTTACTCAGCGTTGTTGCAGAAGCCATCGCGCTGGCCAAAAAAACCAATATCGATCTTGAAACATTTATAGAACTGTTTAAGGGAAACATGTTGCGGAATTTTGAATTTGGTGCCTTTAAAATGGTGCAGAGAAACTTCGAGCCCCTGTTCAAAACGCATCTGATGCTCAAGGATATGCGCTTAGGTCATGGTACTGCCACAGCTCACGGTGCCAATGTGCCTCTGGCATCCATGGCTAGAGAAATGCTGCAATTAGCTGCAAACAGTGGTTTGGCCGAAAGAGACTGTACATCTGTCTTTAAGCTGTACGACATAAAGGAGTAAAAATGAAATTTATACGCGTAAACATGCAGACAAAATCGATTTCAGATGAGAAAGTCCCCGTTCCCTACCGGCAGTTCGGCGGGCGTCGTCTCACTTCTACATTGATTGATGCTGAAGTGCCACCCACATGTGACCCTTTAGGTCCGGAGAATAAGCTGATTATTGCACCCGGTCTTCTAAGCGGGACTCCAATGGTCAATACCAGCCGGGTTTCAATTGGTGCTAAAAGTCCATTGACCCATGGCATAAAAGAAAGCAATGCCGGAGGTACAACAGGGGCGGCGCTCGGACGTCTTGGGATAGCTGCTATTGTGACCGAAGGTCAGTCTTCACCGGATACCCTATTCATCCTGAAAATAGATGATCAGGGAAAGGCTGAACTCATCCCTGCTGGTGATCACAAAGGCAAGCGAACCTATGGCCTTGTTGAAGACCTCAAGGAAGTCTTTGGTGATAATCAGGCGATATTGTGTATCGGGCCTGCAGGCGAACACCGGATGACCTCTGCATCTATCCAGGCGACCGATATTGATGACCGACCCTGCCGGGCAGCCGGAAGAGGCGGTTTGGGTGCCGTGATGGGATCAAAAGGAATCAAGGCCATTGTGATCGATCGAAAGGGAAAAAGCGAACAAAAATTTACTGAATCCACTGATTTCAAAGCCAGCGTGAAAGCTTTCACCCAAGCACTCAATGCGGATCCGACGGCCCAGTTGTTGCGAAACCAGGGCACGGCTGCCCTCATGGCCATGATCAATTCTCTGGGGGCCTTCCCCTGCTACAATGCCACAAAAGGCGTTTTTGACAAATGGGAAGACATCAGTGGCGAGGCGCTGGCAACCCTGATTAAAAAAAGAGGCGGTGCTGCCGTTCATAAAGGCTGCAGCCAATGCGTGATCCATTGCTCAAATAATTTTGTGGATGAAAAAGGGGAATATGTGACAGGGTCTCTTGAGTATGAGACCCTATGGGCCATGGGTGGCATGAGCGGCGTGGCTGATCTGGACACGATTGCCCGTCTGGACCGCATGTGCGATGACCTGGGATTGGATACCATGAACACCGGTGTGGGAATGGCTGTGGCCTTGGATGCCGGGTATAAGGAATTCGGGGATGCAAAAGCCTTATTTGAAATGATGGGAGAGATTGAACAGGGTACGGACTTTGGCAAAGTGCTCGGAGACGGACCGGCAGCTGTGGGTCGATATTTTAACCATCAGCGTGTCCCCACAGTGAAAAATCAGAGTATCGCAGGTTATGACCCCAGGGGAATGCAGGGAACCGGTGTAACCTATGCGACGTCTCCCATGGGAGCGGATCATACAGCGGGAAATACCACTGCAAAGTATCTGAACGGTTTGCTGGTATCTCATGAACCCGAAGGCCAGATGGAAGCCTCCCGCCAGGCACAGGTGATTATGGCGTTCTTGGATACTATTGGATTGTGCCTTCTTGCCGGTGTTGCCCTGTCAAGTATTGACTCTATCAAAGCCCTGTTCAATGTGATTAACGCCAAGCTGGGAACCGGATACGGGATGGAACAGATTTCAATCATTGGTTCTAAAGTTCTCACCCTGGAAAAAGAATTTAACCGAAAAGCCGGGCTGAAGACTAAAGACGATCGGCTCCCAAAATTCTTTTATGAAGAACCCTTGTCACCTCACAACAAAGTGTTTGCCGTCAGTGATGCGGAACTGGACAGGGTCCACAACTTTTAAATTTGGATCAAAGGTTGAATTTAGAAGTGAGAATCCCGCGTTGGCGGATGATAAAATGAATTCAATTTTAAAAGTATACTTTTCATCATGAAAGTTCGAATAAAAATTTTCGGGACGCTTCAGAATTTGTTCACGGGTTATTCTTTGGAAAATGGTTTGGAGATTGAATTGCCTCAAGAAGCGACCTATGGAGAGCTTATCAGACGTCTGGGTATTCCTGAGTCAAGCGGTGCCTTCGCCATTGAAGATGGCAGGGTAATGAAAAGGACTGAAGAAATCCGCGGCAAAAATGAAATTCGAATTATGCAGCCATTGCATGGTGGATAACCATAACAATATGAACTGGAAGGTTATATGGCCAAAATATTAGAGAACCACACCAAAGAATTGTTGAAGAAGCACGGAATTGATGTCCCACAAGGCTGGGCTGCTTCTACATCCGAGGAAGCACGTGATGCCGCCGCTGACCTGGGGGCACCCTGCATCGTCAAGGCGCTCATACCCAAGGGGAAAAAGGGAAAAGCAGGCCTGATCAAGGAGGCTAAGGATGCAGAAATCGCGGCCGAAATTGCCGGCCAGTTGATCGGCTGCAAGGCAGACGATTTAATCGTGGAAAAAGTGTATATCGAAGAAAAGGTGGTCATAAAAAAAGAGCTCTTTGTTTCCATCACTTATGACAGTCTATCCCATTCACCGGTGATTCTTTTCTCACCCGAAGGAGGGGTTGAGATTGAAGAACTGGCAGCCGGCCATCCTGAGCTTGTTTTCAAGCAGACCATTGATATCCTTGAAGAATTCCATGCTTTCCAGGCCAAGGAGCTTTGCTTTAAGGCCGGGCTGGACAAGGCCCAGACATTGAAAGCATCACAGAGCCTGGTAGCTCTTTATCAATTTTTTATTCAATCTGATGCCAGGCTTCTTGAAATAAATCCCCTGTGCCTGACCGACACCGGTGAAATCGTTGCAGTCGGGGCACTGCTCAACATTGATGATGAAGCGCTGTTTCGCCATCCGGAGTTTGAATCCATCACATCTTATGGGCTCGAACGTATCATGGGAGATCTCAACGAGCGGGAAAAGTGGGTTTTAGATGCAGACCTGGCTGCCCCCGGTTCCGGCGCAGTGCGATACACGGAATTTGAGGAGGGTGAAATCGGTTTGATCCTGGCAGGCGGTGGTGCAAGTCTTCTGGCCATGGATACAGTGACGCGGTCCGGATGCAAGCCTGCTAATTACTCCGATTTAGGACCCGGTAAAGGCGTCTTTGAAAAGCTTAAAGTGCTCATAAAAGCTGTGCTGAACAATCCATCCGTTGAAGCCATCATCACCGGTGCTGCCATTGCCACTGCCGACGATATCGGGCGCTCCGGGGCTGCCGTGGCACAGATGCTGAAAAAACAAGGTCTGGAACCATCAAAGATGCCCATTGTTGCCCGTTGGGCGGGATACAACGATATAGCTGCCAAAAAGGCCTGGGAGGATTTCCCTGGAGCTGTCTATTTTGGTGCTGAGATGAGTTTTGAGGAAGCGGTGGAAAAAACCGTTGAATTGGTGAAAGTGAAAAGGGGCAAATTATAATGAGTATACTTGTTGATGAAAAAACAAAGGTTGTGGTTCAGGGTTTGACCGGATACCAGGCCCAATTCGACTCAAAACACTGCCTGGCATATGGAACAAAAATAGTCGGCGGCGTTGTGCCGGGCCGGGCCGGAGAGCAGGTCATGGATCTGCCCCTGTTCAACACCATGGCAGATGCAGTGGCCGCCACAGGTGCCAATACTTCAGTTGTATATGTTCCGGCCAGGGGCGCCATGGACGCCATCTTGGAAGCTGCATATGCCGGCATTAAGCTTGTATCCGTCATTACAGAGAAAATTCCCTACGCCGATTTTTCCAAGGCCTATCATATCGCTCGTAAGTTAGGCACCCGTATCATGGGGCCGAATTCTAATGGTATCATCAGTCCGGGTAAATCCAAAATAGGCATACTGGGAAATGATCCCCGCTTTTTTATGCCGGGTTCGGTGGGTATTATTTCGCGCTCCGGCGGGATGAACCACGAGCTGGGAAACCTGCTGACCCGCGCCGGCATCGGCCAGTCCACCTGCGTGTCCATCGGCGGCGACCCCATGGTGGGCAGCACCATCCGTGAAATGCTGGCGCTCTTTGAAAAAGATGAGGACACCTCCCTGGTCGTACTCTACTGCGAGCCGGGAGGCCGGATGGAAGAAGACGCCGCCGACCTGATCCGGTCCGGGGGATTCACCAAGCCGGTGAT
>JAJRVC010000634.1 GCA_024277475.1 Deltaproteobacteria bacterium | reverse complement strand
CAGACCGTCCGCATCTTCATGGTCCCGGCCCCGGCCCTGCGCCGCCAGCCACCGGAAATCCGGCCCGGGGTTAGACCGCTGCCGGCCCCCATGATGCCCCGGCCGGGCGCGGGACAACCGCCGGCCATGCCCCGGTTCCCGTCCGGCCGCCCTTTCCCCGGCCGTTTCTGAAGTCCCGGTACCGCAACAAGGGAACCGGGCACCGGGTCAGGCAAGAGGCGATCGTTTTATAAGCCGGTTTAAAGAGGCGCTGCAAAAGTTGAACAACGGTCTGGATAAAAAGCGCTGTCTCAGGCAATATGACAAGGTCATGGAGAAAATCGGCCGTCTGACAGAAATATTCCATGGTCTCGAGGCAGTAAATTTCAGTTGAAAAAGACGATGCCTGCGGCAAGGCGACAAGAATCATCTGGCAGCAAAAGCCGGCACCAAACGCGCAGACACCTATTTCGGGGTGTACTGTCTGCGGATCAGTCAGGCGGACTGGGATGAGTACACATTATGGAAAACGTATACCATGCTGACTGCTACAGTGTGGCAAAACTAACCCTGGATATTTTCCAATCATAGATTTCAGAGGGGGTGAATCACACCCTGAATATGAAGGATGGGACAATGATGTGCTTGTTCTGAAATTTTTCAAGCAAAAGAGTCAATCGGAGATTCAGCCTTTTTATTTTCAAGATACGAAACAGATTGAATCAGTCTGTGGAGAGTAATTAATGAGCGATCTTCGTTATGATGAGATTGGCTACTGGTCCGAGGTCAAACTGGATATCTTGCGTGACATCATCAGTCATCATTATTTTGACTTGAATGCCGATGTCGTGTTTACCATCTGTAAGGATCGTATCCCCGGTTTGATCCAAACAATAACGAAAATAAAGGATACGCTGTAATGGCCATTCTGAACCCTGATGTCCGCTGGTTCCCGTCCGATGAAATTTTGCGGGAATCAAGCTATGAAAAATTATTGCCGCTCCTGATTCATGAGCTGCGGAAAAAAGTCAAAGCGTGGCGGGAGGCCGGTTATGTTGGGGCAAACCAGCCTTACCGCCACGCGAGGACTCTGACCTCTCAAGATCTGGTCTATTTTGGTTCATTGCTTGGACTGCTTTCTTTCTAATTCCTTTCCAATCTTTTTAAGCTGTCTTATCCCTTCCCGGACTTGAGGCTCATTCACAAGATTCTGCAATTTTTCCGGAATTTCGGTCAAAAGCCACAAAGAATAAGAGTTAACCCCCTTTATTCTCGCATTACTCTGGAGCGGCCTCCCTCCGGGTGGTCCGGGCTTAACCATTACAATAGGGGCATCGTCATTTTCGAGTCCTGGATTAATTACAAAAAGGACTTTTTCTGTTAATTGATTGCGCACATCGGAATCCAGATGCAGAATTGTTTCGACACCATCCCGTGTTACTTTTAACCCTTTTACCTTGCCGATTTTCACTCCCGACATCCAGACTCCAGCGCCGGGCTTAAGACCATACCCATTGGAAAAAACAACCGTTACATTCTGCCGCTGTTGAAAGGCGTACCATCCGCCATATCCTCCGGCCGTAACGAGAATGATTACAGCTATTGTGAACGTAATGTTTTTCATTTCAACCCTCCGCAAGAATATTGCCGGCCACAAGAGGCGTAAGCCTGAATTATATCTGATTCGTTTTTCAATATTTTTGCTCCATGAGCCAGGTTCTCTTCTGCCATTTTGTAAGACGCAATTCCGGACTTTTTTTTTACGATTAAAATCGACAACAAAATAATGCCTCTCCACAAACTGTGGAGCTGGTCTGGAAATATAAAAAACAAGCCGAGTCGAAGAGCCGGCCCGGGGCGAGTCAGGCATGAAACATCTTAATGAGAATCAAAAAAGGATTATCCGCTGAATTCTGCGCCATAAGATCTATAATAGCATGATATCCCTTTCCGTATACATCTGAACGCGCCTTTTGACGTTGACAATATTCGGACGCGATACGCCGATTTTCAAGACAGGCAAGCTCTGTCCACATGGCATGCCCCTCAATCAGCAAGTCTCCATATTCCCGTTCCATTTTTTCCATGTCGAGATAAGAATACTGCCATATATGGGTCAATTCATGCACAACAGTTCCAAGTGTCATATGATATGGCTGGCCATTTTCAATATAAATACTATATGTATCACCGTGTCGTCTGGCGAAACCAATGGACCGCGCATCGAAATCAGCTGTCGGTGTAAAGGCTTCCCCCTGAGCACGATGGACCTCTTCGGCGCTGGTAAATTCAATGCTGAGGACATTTCGTAGTTCATACCCGAAACGGGTCACAAACCATTTTCTAGCATCACTGTAAAGCCTCCTGAGTTCTTTGGACGTATTTACGGCTGTTTTCTTACAGTTGCCACACCGATCGCGTCCATCGCTTAATCGCTCATAGCTGCTCGCGGAAATCGTGTTACCGCAGAAATCACACGCACGCTGCTGGTTGACGCCAGGACGCTGGTCGGCGCCATTGATAAAATTTTGTCTTGTAAGAAACAGCCGGTTTGTACGTTGTTCAAGGAGCGGTTTCAGGAGAGCAAGGCACCCTGGTAAGTCCAGATGCTTCTCAGCAAATTCGCTAAATAGTTTGTCATATCCACATAAATCTTTTTCACTATCTCTGGATAAAAGCCAGGACAAAAAGTCTTCTATCACGTCCATAGCAGTATCAAATTCGTCATGAAGCGCCTTGACGAGCCCCATATCAAGCGTTGAATCTTCAAAAAAATATAGCCGAATCTGGTTGTTCCCGGTTCCCTCATCAGGAATATGTTCGAGTCGTGCCGGGGAAAAGGGCGGAGAATACGTGTTAAACCCGGTGGCTCCGGCAACATGCAGAAAACGATGCGTGTCAGGAAAAAGGGTTGTGATGACACCTTGAAACAGCACTGCCAGGGTTGCCTCTATCTTCGCGAATCCGGAGGTATTCTGGTCGGAACTGATGGTCAGGCGGAGTAGCCTTCCTTCCTTATAATTGCGTGTAAACTGGTCTCCATCAAGGCGTTCATAATGAGGGTGGTCAGTGCTGACCTGACGAGGAAGGATATGGTAACCTGTTGTTCTTATAGAATAATTTGCCCGGCAAAGATCCTCGCTCAGCAAAAAAATCCCTCGCTGTTGTCCATGAGTCATTCCTTTTTCAGAATCGAAAATGGACAATGAATACAGATCAATTAAAATTTCAGGCAGGTAATCTTGTTCCACCACCCCTTCCTGACTGCAATGTTCAAGAACAATTTTTTTGCTTTGTTCGTCTATGTCAACAATGATGAAGGGCTCTCCGGCAAAAGCATGAATTTGTTTGGGGAGATACAGTTGAAAAACGTGATCGGCAGGAACATAGGCCAGGATCTTATCGCTTGAATCAATAAGTTTGAATAGATTCTCGAAGGAATTTTTTATAGGTATCAAAATCAGGGGATAGGGAATAATAATCGATCACCTTGAAACCTGTTTGCCTGTTTTCAAAAACGTCCTCCGATTTTTTTCGGACAAGAGACAGCTCGAATACATCACACTCGAAAACGTCCTTGAAGAGGTTGTTTATTTCTTCTTCCACGTCATTAATTTTTGATATTCCCGTAAGCCTCAGTTGAGTCTCAATGTCCTGCCGGGGCAGAAAACCAGCCATCATTCTCTTGGCAAGGGCGTACGCTATGGTTGTTTTGTCATGCAGGGGAGAGGGGGCTAACAGACAACATAAGAAGGCGCGCGTAAAAATAAAAAAATGAAGATTCTCGGCGAAATAGAGCCGCAGGAGGGAATAGGACGCAGAGATAAGAGCGAGCGAGGCCTGTTTCCCCAGAGCCAGATTTGTTTCAAGGGCGGCGGGAAGAAGATGGAATTCGTCATTACCGATGACCACTGCCCTATCTTCTAACGCACCAAGATACGCAAACGGATTATTGGATATAACTTTGGCGGCAACGCATGAGCTTAAGCGCTTGTCTATTTCTTCCGTACCCTCTGCCCATGCGGTGTGACGCGCACCCGTCAACAAAACATGTTCCACGCCGTCATCCAGGGCCGGCAACAGTAACGGGAGAGCGCAACCGAGTTGTCTTCCGGTTTGCAAAACCCGGTTCTGGAAAGCCTCAAGTCCTTCACATCGCCAGCAGATATGACAGGATTCCCGAGGCAGGTGATGCTGGATACTGTACTCCAGAGGTTGAAAGCCGAAGAAGTCACGTGCGGCCGACTCGAGATTCTGGCGGTCATGTGTTGCGAGTGCCAGAAACTGCACATGGTGCGTCTTGTCGGCCAGGAGCTTGCAAAGTATAGAGGCCGAAGAAATATCTGAAAAAAAAGTTTCTCCAATATTCACCACGACCACGCATCGAAGTTTCGACAGCCATTCACGCTTTTTATGTATGCCCTGGTCAATAAGTTGTGTAACCGGGGCAACTGCCACGACGCTGTCATCGAATACCCCATCCGTTATATTTGCGGTCATGTTCACATAGGCCGGTAGCGAAAAACCGCGCTTTATCCAGTCCATGATGAAATCCATGCCCTGCCACCTGGCATCGGGCGGTACAAGAAAAAGGATGTTTCGCCCTTCGAACAGTTCTCTTTGCAACACGGCAAAGATGATCGGCGCAACATGAACGAAAACCGGCTCTATGAGTATCAGGTCCCGGCCCTCCCATGCCTTTTTCAAAATAGCCCTGTTGGCCGGGTCAAGCCCCATCCCATGTTCAGATAGAGAGTGCGCAATCAGGTCGAGTTCAACATCTTGATCATCAAGAGGGGTGCTTCTCATGGCGACCGGTTGCATGGGGAGTTCCAGCAAATAGTCTTCGGCCAGGATCCTTCCCTCCCATACCGCCCGGTATTTCTTCCAGAGATCGGCAAAACACCCTTCGGTAGTTGATCTGACGTTCTGCCCCTTAACCGTCCCTTCACCTCTGAAAGGCCTTGTTCCTCCAAGATAGAAACCGAATTCAAGAAGCAGGAGCAGAGGCACTGAGGGCAGGGCGGGCGGTAGCAGGGGGAATTGAGACAAATCACCCCACTTCAGGAAGACAAAGACTGTGCCGATAAGGCCGGTAAGCGTCAGCATGGCCAAAAAACGAAAATATTGCCCCGGATAAACACAGGCATCTTTCAAAAACACTCCCCGATCTATATGCCAATCATAGGCAGGCTGTAACCTCGGAGGTTTTTGCTGCGGAACGGATCGGCTTCTATGAATCAAACGCCTCCCCGATCGACACAGGGAAACAAAAAGATCAAAGATGATCGTCACGCCGCTCCAGCACAATTTCACCACAACAAAAAGAAGCAGGACAATAAGGTTATAGAGTAACGAGAAATGCTCCGTTTCCAACGGAAGATGAAGCCCTCCGTATTGATTGAGGAAGGACCGGGTCTGGTTCAGGACGTCCTGCACAAAAAACACCGGATGCACATACACCCATACCGCCGCCGCGCACAGGGCCATAGCCATCAATGGAAGCGCTCTCTGACAATGTCTTCTGCTGCGCGGGAGACTCAACAGCCAGAGCAACGCCACCGCTATCAGAAAGGCTCCGGCGCTGTAAAAAAAGGTTTTCCAGTCCATTATGGATTGTGGCCCGATGTTTGTTCCTGGTTGATCGTCATCGTAATAGCGGTCAACCCAGGAATGCGTTTCGAATCGAATTCATACCGCGCCGTGCCGATATTACAGACAATTGAAGCGGGATTGGATGAATAATGATCGGGGGCAAAAATCTCCTGCCTGAACGGCGGCT
>JAJRVC010000633.1 GCA_024277475.1 Deltaproteobacteria bacterium | reverse complement strand
GCTGCGTTGCGGAAGCTCGAAATATGCTTGATATTCCTGTGCTTCCGCGTCTTGCCGGCCGGGCGCCTCAACTTCCAAAATTGTGAATTTATTTCTTCGTAAACCCTTAGCCTCTGCCCGCGCTGCCCAGCACCCTCTCATTTTTAAGCTTGACCATTTTAATTAATTCTTCGCGGGCCGGGCCGAGATACTTGCGGGGATCAAATTCAGCCGGATTCTCAGCGAAAATTTTTCGAATTACTGCCGTCATCGCCAGGCGCCCGTCGCTGTCGATATTGATTTTGCAGACCGCCGAAGCGGCCGCCCTGCGGAGCTGCTCTTCGGGTATCCCGACGGCGTCTTCCATATTGCCGCCAAAGCTGTTAATCATTTCAATGTATTTCGGGATCACCGCCGATGCACCGTGCAATACAATGGGAAACCCCGGCACACGTTTCTCTATTTCTTCAAGAATATCAAAGCGCAGGGGAGGGACTTCCTCGCCGGGTTTAACTTTAAATTTGTGAGCTCCGTGAGAAGTGCCGATGGATATCGCCAGACTGTCGACTCCAGTTTTGGCGACAAATTCTTCTACCTCTTCGGGTTTAGTGTAGTGAGATACCTCATGTGAGACCTCGTCTTCAACCCCGGCAAGTACGCCCAATTCTCCCTCCACCGTGACATCCTTTTGGTGGGCGTAATCGACAACCTGCCGGGTTATGCGGATGTTTTCTTTAAACGGATGGTGCGATCCATCCAGCATCACCGAAGAAAATCCGTTGTCGATACAAGATTTGGCGAGTTCGAAACTGTCGCCGTGATCCAGATGAAGCGCAATCGGTATGTCGGCTCCCTCGGCCCTGGCCATCTGGACCGCGCCTGCGGCCATATATCTCAGCATCGTTGGATTGGCGTATTTGCGTGCGCTGCCGGAAACCTGCAAAATAACCGGTGACCTGGATTCCACACAACCCAGGATGATGCCTTGAAGCTGTTCCATGTTGTTGAAATTATAGGCCGGGACCGCATATTTGCCCGCCATGGCTTTGCGAAACATATTTTTTGTATTTACCAGTTCTATGTCTTTATAGCTCGTTGTACCGGCCATGATGTTCTCCTTTCAATTGTAGGTCACCGTGGAGTTTTGTTATGCTTACCCATAAAATACATTGATTAATAATAAGGACTTGTTTGCGGCTTTCAATGGTCAGGAGACAGATATTTTCCATAAACGATCATAACAATCCAAACCATCTAAACGAACTAAACCTTACGACATGGCCTTTATCCGCTCCACCGTTTGTTCGGCAATTTCCAGCTCCTCGTTGGTTGGAATTACGAGAAGCCGGATGGCCCCTGTTGCGCTTTGAATTTCAAATATTTCTTTGGTTTTTTGGCCATTTTTATTTTTATCCACCTCAATTCCGAGTTGAGAAAGGCCCCTGCAGCACTGCGAGCGGATGCCGGCGGCGTTTTCTCCGATACCGCCGGTAAACACCAACGCATCGATCCGACTCATGGCAGCATAATAGGCGCCGATGTACTTCTTAATTCGGTAGCAGTACATATCGACGGCCAGCTTGGCCGCCTTATTCCCTTGTGCGGCCAGCTGCCCGATTTTGCGCATGTCATTGAGCCCGCAGATTCCTTTAAGGCCGCTTTGCTCGTTCAACATAGATTCAATCTCTTGCGGCGGGTAGCCGGCCTGGCGTCCAAGGTAGAATATAATGGCCGGATCAAGATCGCCCGAACGGGTGCCCATGATCAGGCCTTCCAGCGGTGTCATGCCCATGGAGGTGTCAACACTTTTGCCATTTTTTATTGCGGTGACACTGGCGCCGTTTCCCAGATGAAGGGTAATCAAATTCAGGGAGGTCAGGGACCGTTTCAAATGTATGGCGGCCTGTTTGGCAACATAAAAATGAGAAGTCCCGTGAAAGCCATAGCGGCGTATGCCATAATCGGCGTACAGAGCTTGAGGCAGCGCATAGCGAAACGCGTACGGAGGAATGGACTGATGAAAGGCCGTATCAAAAACCGCGACTTGAGGTACATTCCCGGCAAACACCGACGCGACTTCAATTCCGAGAAGGTTCGCAGGGGTGTGCAGGGGTGCCAGGGGGCTCAGCCTGCGGATGGTTTTGATCACTTCCGGGTTAAGGATCGTCGGTTCGCGAAATTGGTCACCGCCGTGAACCACACGGTGACCAATGCCGAATAATTCCGCCGGGTTCCCGACAGAGCCGGTCTCATTTAAGACGCTTCCAATGAGCTGAAAGCCCGCCTGATGATTTTCAATCGGCTGGGTTTTGACGATTTTTTTCATATCTCCCTGCCCACTGCGGGATTGATGTGTCAAACGGCCTTCGGTCTCACCGATCTGCTCCAGCAGACCGGTGGCCAATACACTTTTATCCACCATGTCGAAGAGCCGGTATTTGATGGAAGAACTTCCTGAATTAATGACCAATATTTTCATAAGGCAATCTCATTCGATTTTCTCTTCCTCTTTCCACCTTCCGAATTTACCATCCCTCTATCCTCCGTCATCTGGCCTCCGGCCTCTGTCATCTAATACCGCTGCCTGGGCCTGAATCGCCGTAATGGCCACTGTGTTGACGATGTCGGGCAAGGTGCATCCGCGGCTCAGATCGTTGACCGGTTTGTTCAAGCCCTGCAGGACCGGTCCGATGGCGACCGCATTGGCGGATCGTTGAACGGCCTTATAAAGGTTATTGCCGGTATTCAGATCGGGGAAGATGAAAACCGTGGCCCGGCCGGCCACTTCGCTCTGCGGCAGTTTGGTTTTCGCAACCCCGGCATCCACGGCGGCATCGTACTGAATGGGACCTTCGATTTTCAAATCAGGCCGATTTTCTTTTACGAGCCGGGTAGCTTCACGCACCTTGTCGACATCCTTGCCTTTGCCGGATTGTCCGGTGGAATATGAGCACATGGCGATGCGAGGCTCGATACCGTACATTTTGGCGGTTTCAGCCGAGCTGACGGCAATGTCTGCCAGCTGCGCGGCGCTGGGATCGGGATTCACAGCACAATCACCGTATGCCAGTACCCGGTCCGCCAGGCACATCAAAAATATACTGGAGACGATGGCCACCCCGGGCCGGGTGCGAATAATCTGAAGGGCCGGCCGGATGGTTTCACCGGTGGTATGAACAGCACCGGACACCATGCCGTCGGCGGCGCCTTTATAGACCATCATGGTTCCAAAATAGCTGACATCCGTCAGAGTATCCCTGGCCATTTTTTCAGAAATGCCCTTGTGCCGGCGCATTTCATAATAGGTCATCGAGTATTCCTCGAGCAATTCCGACTGCATGGGATTGACAACGTTAATTTCCTCCAGGTTGAGTCCGAATCCGTTTATTTTCCGCTGGATATCCTCCGGATTACCCAGCAGGGTGATATCCACAACCTGACGTCGCAGAAGTATTTCACTGGCCCGCAATATGCGTTCTTCAGAACCCTCGGGCAGAACGATGTGCTGTCGGCAAGCCCTCGCCCGTTCGATGAGATTGTATTCAAACATGATCGGTGTTACCCGCGTGGAGCGAACCACCTTGATACGGTCTTCGATCTCCGGGATATTCACATGGGTTTCGAAAAGCCCCAGGGCGGAGGCAATCTTTCGTTCATTTTGGGGTGTGAGCGCAGCTCGCACTGACCCGGCTTTAATCGCGGTCGTATAGGTGTCGGTGTTCACACTGAAAATAGGAAGTGGCGACGTCTTTTTAAAACCTTCGATCAGCCGCTGGACCCGGGGATCAAGCGTCAGCCCCCCGGTTAACAGAAGACCGGAAATATTCGGATAGGTTTCAGAAACAGTTGCCGCCAGGCTGCCCAGGATGACATCGGTGCGGTCGCCGGGGGTGATAATGAGGGTTCCGTCGCTGATATAATCCAGAAAGTGCGGCAAATTCATAGCAGCGATTTTAATATCGAGTACTTCACGCTTCAGGCCGTCCGGATCACCCTGCAGGAGCTGGCTTTCCAGGTTTGTGGCGATTTCTCCAACGGTCGGTTTGCCCAGCAGCGGCTCCTCGGGAAGGATATATACCGGTTCTTTAACCGATACTTCATCTTTAAGTCGTGCTTTGATCGGCCCGACATTCTGTGGTTTCACCCGATTCGCCAGGATTGCCAGGATGGTGCACCCCTGGCTTTCAAAGGCATCATGGGCAAACCGAGTCGCATCGAGAACTTCCTCCGGGGATTTGCCGCGTCCGTTTACTACCGTTAGAATCGGGCATCCCAAATCATTGGCCACCCCGGCATTGAAGTCGAACTCGAATGCGGAAGATACACCCGTATAATCTGTCCCTTCGCAGAGCACAAATTCAGATTGGTTCTCCAGTGCCTTGTATTTATTGAGAATTTTTTTGATTATCGCATCATATCGCCCCTCGGCAACCAGATTTTGAGCCTCCTTGTGCTTGTAGGCATACATGTCTTCATAAGGCACCTTCAAGTTGTAACGGGTTCTGATCAACTCGATGTTGTTATCGAGTTGAACATCCGGGATAATCGGACGGAAGAATCCGATTTTATGCAAACGTCGGGACAGCAATTCCATGATACCAAGGGCCACCACTGACTTTCCGCCGCGCGGCTCCATGGTTGTGATGTAGAGATTTTTTGTCATTTTGGGTGCCTCCGAAAAAGAAGAGTTGAAGCATTCAGTCCGGATCATAGTCATTCAGGTTGAAAAAATAGCTGTACTCCATAATTTTCAAGAGATTACATAAAAAAAATGAACTATTTTCAAAATAAATTACAGGGTCTGCATTTAAGAAGCAATAGTGTAGCAGTCTTCACTTCTACCTCATGATGAAGTTGATAGCAACCTTTATGCCACGGATTTTAAAGAGAACTATTCGGCTCGAAAGATGTGAGGTTAAATCGTAAAAAGTTGTTGACAGCCTGCAAAGAGATGGTTAAATTTGCCAAAGCATACGGAAACATTAATTTTTTTTATGGTTACCAATAACGAAAGGAGGCGTAAAATGAGAAAAAAAAATCAGTCTGACAAGAGAATTGGAACGGTAGCGATCAAATTATTACTTCTATTAATGGCTTTCGGGATGGTCCTGCCGGGCCTGATGGCCACCCAATCCGCTGCTTTCGAAATTATTACGGCAGACGACATTAAGCAAAAAACTGTTACCAAAACGGATTTTATCAAAACAGCGGATAATTTTATCGTCCTGTTCGATACCTCCGAATCGATGAGCGCACCGTGGAAAAAAGGTGCTACAAAATCGAAACTGGAAATTGCCAAAGAAATCCTGACAAACGGAGAGCAGGCGCTGCCGGATCTGGGCTACAATGCCGGGCTGTATTCATTCTCGCCGTTTAAGGCCCTTTACCCGATGGCGCCGCTTGACAAGGCCAAGTATGCCCAGGCCATTGCCAGCCTGCCTTCAACGGCCACCGGCAACACTTTTCTACCGAGAGCCCTCCGGGATCTTGAGCCGGTAATTCAAGGCCTGTCCGGTAAAACAGTGGTGTTTATTTTTAATGACGGCACCTATAGCGAGCTAGGGCCCGGTACTAAAGACCCCGGGGATCTTACCGCGGAGTTGGCCCAAAAATACAACGTCTGTTTTTACATCATCGGTGATGCCAGGCAAAATCTGAATAAAAAGCGGTTGCAGGATGTGGCCAAGGCCAACGAATGCTCACGGTGGATTCCGTTTGCCAAGTATGCTGAGAATCCGTCATATCACAGCGGCGCACTGTATGTGGTGAAAACAACTTCGGAAGTGGTAACGTTAAGCGACCAGAAAGTTGTTGGAGCCAAGGGCGTCAACATCCTCTTTGCCTTTGACAGTGTCGTTATCCGCCCGGAATATTATGAGGGACTGGACAAGATTGCTGCATTTATGCAGGACAATCCCAACAGTTATGTCGTGCTGGCAGGATTTGCCGACAGTGTTGGCGACCAGGAATATAACCTGGGCTTGTCACGCAGAAGAGCGGAAAGTGCGGGCGCTTATTTGCAGAAAAGCGCCAACATCGACGCCGATCGCATCGTTATACAGTGGTTTGGCAAAGAAAATCCGGTGGCCGACAACGGTACACCGGAGGGGCGCAGACTGAATCGGCGTGTTGAATCCGCCATAGGCTTTAAATAACAGGGAAGAAGGCCGTAGAATTAGAAATAGCGGTTTAGTGGCGCGATTTCATCTCCCCGTCGGTGTCAGGGCGGGGGTCTTCGGTCTTCTACTGATTCAGTTGTAATAAATTACACTTAATTCGATTCAAAGCAAAACGCCGGGCCTGCAAGGCCCGGCGTTTTGCTTTTTTGTGCTTTTGTTAATCTTTTCTCTTCAGAGTGAGTGGCGATCTTCTTTTTATCGGAGATATCCATTCCCTCATATCGATAAGAAGTAAAGAAGTTCAGGAAAATATCGATTAAAAAGAGAAAATCAATAAGATAGAGTATTTTTGTGCCGAGCTTAATGACCACATGTTGAAAAGCGATCTGAAAAGGAATCAGCCAACAGCTCACCAGGATTAAAACAACAATGAAAACATCTCAGATGATCCTGAAGGTTGAATTCATCCTTAGTGCATTCATAATTCGAATTCGTTTAGGATTTCGAGTTTTGAGTCCCACATTTCCGGTCGGCAAGGTATTCTACAACGGTGATAACATTTTTATCAATCCGGCGTCGATACGAAACCTTGCCCATCATGTTGCGAACCAGGTGAATTCCCAAACCGCCGATCTCGCGTTCCTCCAGCCCAAGTTCCGTATCCGGTGCCTCAATTCCGAACGGATTAAACGGAATGCCGTCATCCACCATCGAAACCTTCAAGCGGTCTGCAGATAATTCCACCTTGATCTCAATGTCATGCGGCTTGTCATCGTGGTAGGCATAAGAAATGATATTCGTCAGCAATTCGTCGAGTACCACATTCATTTTTAATCTGACCCGTTCCGGAATGCCGTAATGCTCCGAGAAGGTATTAAAATGCTGTTTGACCCGCGCGTTCTCGGACAACCGATTCGGAACGGTGAGCTCCAGTTTGGGGCCGGCTGTTTCTTCCGGGGTTCTGAGAAACTGAACGGCCAGCACCGTAATATCATCGAACTGATCCACTCCATCTCCGAATTGCTTTATCTCTGCAAGCGTAGAATTTACAATGCTCTCGACGGATTCATATTCCCCGGAAGCAATCAACTGCGCCAGCCGCTTCTCGGAAAACAGGTTGTTCGCCTTATCCCTGGCTTCAGTAACCCCGTCGGTATAGATCAGCAGCATGTCATCTTTTGAGAGGATTTTTTTTTCTTCTCCATAAACCAAACCCCGTGCTGTGCCGACCTTCGGGCCATGCAGCCGGTCCAGTCGTTCAATGGAGCCTTCCCCCCGTTTGAGAATGGCCGGTTTGTGACCGGCATTTGTATACAATAACATTCCGGTTTTAATATTCAAAATTCCCAGGAAAAGTGTCGCTGAAATGGAGGCTTTGTTAAACCCGCTGAGTTCCTCATTAACGTGGGTGAGGATGCTGGCCGTTGAGAAGTCATCGCCCGCCCTGGATTTTATCAGGGTTTTCGTCACAGACATAAACAGGACGGCCGGAATGCCTTTTCCGGAAATATCACCTGTGAAAAAACAAAACCGATCGTCACCGATGAAAAAAAAATCATAAGAGTCACCCCCAAACTCACGGGCCGGCAACAGTGTAGCATAAACATTGAATTCATCATGGTCAGGAAATGCCGGGTAGTCTGACGGCACCATGCTCATCTGAATTTTCCGGCTGATATTGCGTTCGTCCTCCATTTTATCTTTAGAGGATTCAATAGTTTTGATTTTTTTCTGTTCTTCCATAATGGACCTTTCAGTCTGTGAAATAGAGACAGGAATGTGTGTGTTTTGCAGACCCAACCCGGATAAGCCGGTTGTAGCGAAGCGTAAATCCCGCTTTATCGGGGGATTGAATATTGAAAATTTATGGTAGCGCTTCACTCAGTCTTTTCTATTAAAATCGATCGTTCAACCCTGTCGTTAGAGTCTAAGGCTCTCGACAGGTTTGCTTAAATATTCGATCTGGCTATAGCATAAATCATGTGAAAACATGATGTGATTTCAATAAATAGGTGCTGAGTCTGGCAAAAATGATGTTGGGTGTCAATAGCCATGTTGATACAGGATGTTGGACGTTCGATATTCAATGCTCATCTTTTTTTGCTTTTAATCCCCAGTATTCCTGCCTTCCACTATTCCATTTCACTAAAGGCGGATTCTCGACATTCCATGCAGCTCACCAGGAGAAGATCCGTAAAAACCGCCGTGATTTCAATAAATCATAGAATTTCAGATACATTTAAGCATGATAATCTCGTAAAAAGTCAAAATTTTCGAATTTTGATCTCATAACCTATTGAAATTATTAAGTGTGAAATTTTATTTTTGTGGTTTTTGTGCCTTTTTGTGGCCACATCAAGCATCGATTCCTGCAATTTTTCTTGAGTTTCACTCTTTTTGTGGTATATGTATCTTATTCAGGTCATTTAGCCAAAGGTTAACAAAAATTTCTGCATCAAGCGCTTGAACAATACCAGTTTAAACCAAGCATTAGCGAGCGCCCATCCACGAAGCCTTTTTTATCCATGGGCACTGGCGTAAGTTTCCAATTCAGAAATGAGCAATTTTTTCTCTGAGCAAGGCCGCACAAGGGTTTACGTTGAGACGTACTTTTCGTACTTCGCAGACGTAAACCCGCGG